>NZ_JAUBRN010000035.1:0-73739 GCF_036701875.1 Microcoleus sp. MON1_C5
TGACCCCATCTTTTTTTACCATAAATCGGTCTAACCTTTGTTAGCTATGGGTCTTGACGGGGTTGTCACCCCCTGAAGTTCGCGAAATAACGGACATTTTTTTTGAACTTCATTCGGATCGATTGCCATCAAGAGCGAAGGTGTATGGTATCCTTTATAAAAGCGTGCTTTATCGCGCTCGACTTCATATTGAACACTTGACTCAATTAAAGCTTTTGATAGTTTTTCTCGACAGCAATCTCTTTTAGAATCATATTCACTAAATGATTCTGGAGGAGCAAAAGAAAGTTTTCTTTGTGTACTTAGCCACCAACGCATCCGTTCATGTCTGCCTCTAAAATCTCAATGTTTAGCTATTGAATTATTCCAATCAGCAATAATAATCCAAGCTTCGATTTCCGGCGCTGCCAACCCAACAAATTTTTCGATGTCAGCACATTCTGGTATTTTTGATATGACGGTAGATTTTTATAATTCTTTGGTTGTCAAAAATCGAATAATTGGTTGATTCATACGATCGCTCGGGTTATACTTCAGAAAGTTAGGGCAGGCAAGATGCCTACCCTACAAAGGTAAAAAAATATTTTTTTACCTTTTAACTCTCGAATTTCGGATTAGCCGTTACTGAACAAACTTCTTGAATGCCAGTGTCACGTTGTGGCCGCCAAATCCAAAGGAATTCGACAGCGCCACATCAACTTTTAGATCGCGGCTTGTATGAGGAACATAATCCAAATCGCACTCAGGATCGGGATTTTCCAGATTAATTGTCGGCGGGATTTTGTCATTGGCGATCGACATTACCGTCGCCACCGCCTCAATTCCCCCAGAACCGCCCAAAAGATGGCCGGTCATCGACTTGGTAGAACTAATTGCTATTTTGTAAGCATGGTCTCCCAAAGTCTTTTTAATCGCTTTCGTTTCCGTAGAATCGTTGGGAAGCGTGCTCGTGCCGTGAGCGTTGATATAGCTCACTTGATCCGGCGTCAAACCCGCATCCTTGAGCGCTAAAGCCATCGCCCGCGACGCACCTTCCCCCCCCGGTACCGGAGAAGTCATGTGATACGCATCGCAAGTTGAACCGTAGCCGACGATTTCTGCGTAAATCTTCGCGCCACGCGCCAGAGCGTGTTCCATTTCTTCTAGAATCAGAATGCCAGCACCTTCGCCGACGACAAAACCATCACGATCGCGATCGAACGGACGAGAAGCATGAGTCGGGTCATCGTTGCGAGTCGAAAGCGCCCTCGCCGCAGCAAAACCAGCGACGCACAAAGGTGTCACTGCAGCTTCCGTACCGCCGCAAATCATGGCTTGGGCGTAACCCCCCTGAACTAAGCGAAACGCATCGCCCACGGCATTTGACCCGGCAGCGCAGGCCGTCACCGTGCAAGAGTTTGGCCCCTTAGCCCCCGTGTGAATCGCCGTCAGCCCCGCGGCCATATTCGCAATCATCATGGGAATCATAAACGGGCTGCATCGATCGGGGCCGCGATTTAGATAGATCTCTTGCTGCTCTTCCAAAACCTTCAGGCCACCAATGCCAGTGCCAAGAATGACACCCACCTGTTCTGCGTTCAGGTCGTTAATCTCAAACTTTGCATCAGCAATAGCTTGTTTGCTCGCTGACACCCCAAATTGAGCAAAGCGATCCATGCGCTTTGCTTCCTTGCGCTCTAAATAGTCGTGTGGGTCGAAACCCTTCACCTCTGCGGCAAAGCGGCAGTCGTGCCGCGACGAGTCGAATAAGGTGATCGGGCCTATACCATTCTTCCCGGCAAGCAACCCGTCCCAATATTCGGACAAGGTATTGCCGATCGGTGTAATCGCGCCGAGACCCGTGATAACAACGCGCTTACGCTCTAAATTTGTCATGATTTCAGTTTCAAAAAATTAAACACCCAGAACGCAGAACAAAAGAGGAGTTTCCAGTTTTCTAACTTCTCTCCTCTTAGGGGAAAAGACAGGTATTTTATGCTTTTGGAGCTGCAAGTTTGCTGCTGATGAAATCTACAGAAGCTTGAACCGTAGTAATTCCTTCGGCTGCTTCGTCGGGAATTTCAATATCAAACTCTTCTTCCAAAGCCATGACCAGCTCTACAGTATCTAAGGAATCTGCTCCTAAATCGTTAGCAAAGTTGGCTTCGGGCTTGACTTCGCTCTTATCGACTTCCAGTTGCTCTGCCACAATTTTCTGGACTCTAGCAAAAATGTCGTCTTGGCTCATAACATCGTGTCCTCATTGGTTGCTGCGTATCTAATCTTATCCGAAAGGGGGATCTTCGGGGAAAAGGGTTGCCGCTTTTCTAACTGACCCTTTGTGTAGGGAGTGGGCCGTGGGCATTAGGCATGGGTGTCAAGTTAAGGACTGTTGCGGGCGTGCGATCGCTTTTATGAATAGTCCTGGACGCATAAACTCTATTTGACGGTGTAGACCCACCTTAACCGCTACAAATAGTGTTGGAAAGCAATTTTTGCGTCCAGGACTCCCCAGAAAAACTGGGATTACCGATCGCCACATTCATTACCATCAAGTCTTTTGGGCATCGATGCGATAAGATTCGATCGCTCCTCTAAGAATCTCCAGAGGTCGAAGCTTGCTACCGTGTGATAGGCAGCGACCATTATCTAGTCAAGGTAGCCGTTACATCGATGGCTAATTTTGAGCAAATCGAGATTATTAGAGCTGTGTCAACTCTACTCGATGTCCATCTGGGTCTGCCACAACTGCACGTCGTCCCCAAGCTGAATCCGCAGGAGGTGAAACAATTGAAGCACCATGCTTTTTCACTTCACAGACAACAGCATCTACAGAAGACACTTGAAATCCCAGCCGAGTTGCCGTCGTTGGTAGTGTTCCAGCAGTACACGGATAAATCTCAAAGGTGACACAGCCTACCTGACTAGCAAAATGCTCTAAACCATTGCCATGCTGATGTTTGATGAAATACAGACCCAGCCTTTGATAGAAGACAGTAGCTTGTTCAATGTTACCTGAGCGAATGACAACAAGATTCAGTTGGACTTTACTCATTGCTTTTATCAATTTCTGGACATGATTCATCGTGACCCAAGACTCGAACTATTTATGCACCAGGATGTTTGAACAACACATCAAACTCACTATTGGGTATTCTCAATCTTTCAGGAACGAGATAAGTCTGTATGGGTTATTTTAGCACTAACCCATGCCCAGGAAGCAAGATAACGGTAATTTCACCACCGCGCAGGCATCCTAAAACTCGTACTTGAACACGCATATAAAAGGATGGATTGTCTTCTAAATGTTGCATTACAAGATGCTTAACGATTACCTATGTTTCGCGATCGCCAATAGCTTCTCTGGACTCAACAACGGAGCCAACCATCTTTGCTTGCTTAATCTCGGCTGAAAAACTACAAATTTAACAGGCCCGATCTGTTCCGCCTAACGGTGTGATTGAGGGGCTGTCAAAACCATTGCATCTACACCAGTGACTTTCGCCAGTCGGCTCCAAGCGAATTGTTAGACAGCTTAACATCAACTCAACTTACAAGAGCAGAGATTGCACTTTGTTCATCAATTGTGGATGATTCCCCTCATTTCATGGATTTTCAGGAAGAAGCGCCTCAATATATGGGGCAATATAATTGCGACCTTTTTCGATATAGTACGTTGTAAACAGAGATTCAAACTCCTGTTTTACTAATTGAAGTGCAGCATTCAAACGTGGGCGACCGTATACTAAGAACTGAGCCGTCGAATAGGCATAGTATTCTTTCTCTTTATCGGCAATATTTTTCTTGAATGCATCTTGGTAAAGTTCACGTCCCTCCTCAATCAATTGTTTAATGGATGAAGTAAAATGAATTGACTCTCCACTTGGAAAATCTATTTTTTTATTTTGAATAAATCCAATCACTTTTTTCATGCATTCACGGGTCTGTTCAACTGATAAGCATTGCTCATCTTTTCGTCTAAACCCCCATTGAGTGCAACCATTTGTAACTTCAAGAACTCGTAAAATTGCGAGGTTATCAAGCTCTTTAGATGGGATTTTCTGCAATTCATGAATATGATGCTCAATCCGTTTACTAAATCCGTGGAAATCTGTTTCAAAGTAGTCTTTAAGCTCTTTGATCTGGGCTAACTTTTGCCAGTCGAACATTATTGAGTTTAACATAATTGAATTCCCTCCAAATCCTTCATGTTTAGGCAGTATGGGCGACTAAGGATTACCTCAATCCGCTCTAAATCCTCATTCTATCATAGCGATACTCAAGCGTTTTGAAATCTTGATCGTAGCTGACCCGATTGATCAAAACTTCAAGAACGCCTTCTTGAAGTTTTGATTGAACTCCTCGGCAATACTTCTGTCATGTGGACCAGCAAAGTAGCAACTCCCATCAAGGTAGGGAGAATTGTAGGAGAAATCAGTGGGTTGAAACCCCTCCTCCAGTAACTTTTGCCCTTTATCTTTTTGAGGAGCTTTGTAAATTGTGACGGTTTGGGGGAATTGTGCTTGACCAGACTGCATGATTTGACATCTTGGCTGAGATGAAAAGCAGTATCATAAACTACCCCTATGTCATGAACCAAATGATTTTGCAACTACCGACAGCATTGAAGTACAGTCGCACTTATAACCCAGCAAGCTAACGGTTTAGTTCAGCCACCTTGGCTTATTTACTCTTGAATCATAACACTCTAATGGGTCGGTTGTAACGATGTGTTATGCTTGAGCGCCTAACAATTACTTATGCTAGTGCGCTCGCCCTTCGCCTTTGCGAACTGGCAAACTTAGTAACTCTTTTTTGGTTGCCCAGCAGCGATCGCAGATACATAACTTTGACGGTGCGATCGCTTCCAGTGTCTAGACGAACCATCAGCGATGCAATGTTTCCAAAAGCACCTTAAGCAGATTAGCGCGATCGCCCCGCCACCCACCTGAACACTGCGTCCTCATCGATAATAATTGTCTAAAACTAGGTAAGGATATGGAGAGGGTAAACGAAGCAGGAAGCATCCCAACTTCGATCGCTCTCCTTTCTTGTCCCTTGCCTTTTCTCCCCTGCAGAAAAAATTATGCCATCCCCAAATCTCAAATATGCTTATTTTCCCGGTTGCGTAGCCCAAGGGGCTGCCCGCGAACTTTACCTGTCTACCCAAGCCCTCACTCAAGCGTTGGGGATTGAACTGGTGGAACTCAAAAAAGCTTCTTGCTGCGGTTCTGGCACTTTCAAGGAAGATTCGCAGTTACTCGAAGATACTGTCAACGCTCGCAATATTGCTTTGGCTGAGGAACTGAATCTGCCTTTGCTGACGCATTGCAGCACTTGTCAAGGCGTAATCGGTCATGTGGACGATCGCCTTAAGGATTGCCAAAAAACCGATCCCAACTACATAGAAAAAGTCAACGGTTTACTCAAAAAACAAGGCTGTTCGCCTTATCAAGGCAGTACCGAGGTGAAACATCTGTTGTGGGCGATCGTTGCCGATTACGGGCTCGACGAGGTGCAGAAGCGAGTCACCCGCAAGCTTTCTGGCTTGAAGTGCGCGTCTTTTTACGGATGCTACCTGCTGCGAGCTCAGGATAAGCTGCTTTACGATGACCCGCACCAACCCGAATCGATGGAAAATGTGTTTCGGGCGATCGGGGCAACTCCGGTTTATTATCGAGGGCGGACGCAGTGCTGCGGCTGGCCGTTGGCGAGTTATGCCACTAACCAATCTTTTCAGATGGCAGGCAAACATATTCAAGATGCTCTTGACAATGGCGCTGATTGTATGGTAACGCCTTGTCCCCTTTGTCACTTGAATTTGGATTCGCGACAGCCGGAGGTGGAAAAAGTAATCGGGCGCAAATTGAGTTTGCCGGTGTTGCATTTGTCGCAATTGGTGGCTTTGGCTTTGGGTGTGGAGCCAAAAAAACTAGGGCTCGATCGACATATTGTTTCAACTAAGCCCGTGTTAGAAAAATTAGGCTTTTAGTCGATCGATTTGCGCCGCTTTGTAGTAAGGACTTTAGTCCTTTCTAATATCCAATCCAGGTTTGTAGTAAGGATTTTGGTTCTTTCTAAGATGCAATCCCGTTAGATCGGAATTATACCCGAATGCTAGCGGGAAGCTCGATCGCGCTCATACATTCTTGAGCTGATAGAAGATGCCAGCCAAAATTTGTCCTTTTGTGCGGATAGGTAGTCTAGTCTTCTTCTTGTGGGGCAACAATAGCGCTGCGGAGTTCTGACTCTTTGTCGGTTAAGCTGCTGGACTATCCCATTTATTCCCGATCTTAGCTCCTTATCAGACATCCCAAATTGGTTTTTTAAGCTATTGACACCACCAAAAGATGAAGCAGTCTAACGGCGGGGGCTTCAACGGACGGCGTTACAAGGGGGCTACACCACTGATAACCTGTGCCTGAGTTCGTTGTCAGCCCTTGTTTGACTGCGATTGTTAGAGCGCATTCGATAGCCAGATTTACACTCAATAGCAAGTGTGGTGGTTGGTAGGTTAATATGCAGATAACAGAAACAGAAGTTGTATACCATTACACAAAATATTTTTTTAACACTTCCTAACTGGCTAGCTCTTGACAAGGAATAAGGAATGAAACGGAACCCAGTAAATCTCACACGTTCGGTATTGCTATGGGCAATGCTAGGAATAATTTGTGGTTTATTTGCTGCAACTTATTGGATGTTTTTGTCTTACATAATGCAGGGATTTGAATATTTTAGTGGAGTTTCTCTACTAATTATTATGCCCCTTGCTGGTTTGCTCATCGGTTTGCTCATTCATTGGCTGGGAAATCCTGGCGAAATAGGGTTGATTATTGACAATATTCATCTCAATGGTGGGCGGTTACCCATGAACGAAAATCCTTCGATGATTCTGTCGTCGCTAATCAGTATTGCAAGTGGAGGCAGTGCTGGTCCAGAAGCACCAATGGTGCAAGTCACAGGTTCAATTGGTACGTGGTTGGCCGATCGCTTTAAATTGACCGGAGAGGCACTACGAACTTTGAGTATTGCTGGCATGGCATCTGGTTTTACAGTTTTGTTCGGTGCTCCTTTGGGTGGTACTTTTTTTGCTTTAGAAATCCTGCACCATCAGAATGTTGTGGAGTATTTTGAAGCAATATTGCCTGCGGTCGTGGCAAGTTGTGCAAGTTACACCATCTTTGTAGGAATTACCCAGCTTGGAATTGGCCCTACCTGGCATTTTCCTCAATACAATGTGGACAGCCTTTATGACTTTGCCGCAGCGATGGCTTATGGAATCGTAGGGGCAATTATGGGGTGGTTTTTTATCGCTGTATTTCGCAGTGTTGGTCGCTTGTTTGATTCAATACGCAGTCCCATCTATGTGCGAACTACTTTAGCTGGGCTAGCACTGGGTGTTTTATCAGCTTTATTTCCGCTCACTCGTTTCTTTGGCGAACATCAAATTGAAAAAATTGTTGAGGGAAACTTTTCTTTGGGATTTGTCTTAACTTTAGTTATTGCTAAAGTGTTTGCCATTAGTACGACCGTAAATGGAGGCTGGCGGGGGGGGATTATCATCCCACTCTTTTTTATAGGAGCCTGTTTAGGAAAGGCAATCGCTATCATTAATCCCGCGTCCAACGAAACTTTGGCAATGATTTGTGTAATGGCTGCTCTGAATTCAACAGTTACTCGGACTCCAATTAGTACAACTCTGCTACTCGCCAAATTAACAGGATTTAGCACTTTTACACCGATTCTCTTCGCTAGTCTCGTGGGTTTCTTCTTGGCTCCCCGATCTCCCTTCATTACCTCACAGCGTAAAATTGATTGACAAACGCCTAGAAATCCTCTAATAGCTCCGTGTAGCCGTAAAAAATACGTGCAATTTGCGAGTGTCGAGTCTCAAGGCTTCTGCCATTACAAATGCACCAATGGCATCAAACAACATCTAGCCGTTGATACCAGTCAGCTTGCTGTTTTTTATCCATTGCACATTTTGCACCATTCTTAAGAACAGGCTTTCCGGCCTGTTCCACAACAAGTGCATTTTCTTGTGGGGTGGGCATGAGAGCCCGCCCATAGAAGGGTTATTGATAATGGTGCAATATCTCAGATCCCTTGCACAAAAACCAGTGTGCTCGAGGACTGTGGCTTGATGAAATGTTGATTCACCACTGCGATTACTTTCACACTCGGGCTCGTCAATATTCCGAAGACGATCGTTCTGCAAGGGCAAGGGCAAGGGGTATCACCCGGCTCGGCTCATCCCAGAGAAAGTAAAAACTCTATCCCCAGATTATGACCCAGATCCGGTTTAAACTCGCACGGAAACTAACGAAAGCCGAAAAAATGGCGCTGGAGGGGAAAACTGGATTTGTCGTGGTGGCAATTCGCGCTCGTGATTGAACGGTCAAATCCTTGGATGTAAAGCTGTAAGAGTTTAGTCAAGCACTTTGAGCAGACTCTCACCAATGTCACTGCGAAACTCAATTTGTATTTCATAAGGCTGATGCTCAAACGGTTGGCGAATGATTGAGATCCCAAATGGGTTCTATCAGAGTCCCAGCGTGAATAACTGTGAAGTTTTGTCGCTTTTTCGCGAAGTGCTTCCAGGCACTGCGGTAGACTAACCTTTAATTCTCTGTGCAGGCTATAGCGGTGGCATCTCGCCGTCAAATCTGTTAATTCGCAGAGCAAGCAAATTTTTAGTGACTCGTTGGGAGCCTTTATTCAATGTCTCATTCAGTCAAAATTTACGATACTTGCATCGGCTGCACTCAATGCGTCCGCGCTTGTCCGACTGACGTTTTGGAGATGGTGCCCTGGGATGGCTGCAAAGCAGCTCAGATTGCCTCTTCTCCCCGCACCGAAGACTGTGTAGGCTGCAAGCGTTGCGAAACTGCTTGCCCTACCGATTTTCTCAGCATCCGGGTTTACCTGGGAGCCGAAACCACTCGCAGTATGGGTCTAGCTTACTAAAAATCGATCGACACGCCGATCGAATTAGGGGCACAAAAGAGGGGGCAATTTAATTGCCCCCTCTTTTTTTGTCGCGGAATCTGCATTCTGGGGCCGGAAGAAGGTAAAAATGATAAAACTTGAGTTTTATTGCGATCGCTAAGCAGGAGTAGTACGTTAAATGTGCGGAATCGTTGGCTATATCGGCACGCAAGCAGCAAGCGAGATTTTGCTAGCAGGATTGGAGAAACTAGAATACCGGGGCTACGATTCAGCGGGCCTCGCTACCATCTCCGAAGGAGAAATTACCTGCATCCGAGCAAAGGGCAAATTGCACAACCTCCGGGAAAAGTTAGCAGAGATAGACTCTCCCGCTCCCATCGGCATCGGACACACCCGCTGGGCAACTCACGGCAAACCAGAAGAATATAACGCTCACCCTCACATGGATAATAGCGGGCGAATTGCGGTAGTTCAAAATGGAATTGTCGAAAATTATCGCGAGTTGCGGAAAGAATTGAAAGCAAAGGGACATAAATTTGTCTCGGATACGGATACAGAAGTTATTCCTCATTTAATAGCTGAATTTTTGAAAGAAGCAAGAAGGGAGAACGAAGAAAGAAAAGATAGAAAAACAGAAAGAGTGGCTGATTTATCGTTTTTGGAAACTGTTTTAAAGGCGGTAAATAAATTAGAAGGAGCTTTTGCGATCGCCGTTATCTGTGCAGATTTTCCGGAGGAAATAATTGTCGCCAGACAGCAAGCTCCTTTGGTGATTGGCTTTGGTGCAGGCGAATTTTTCTGCGCTTCCGACACGCCGGCCTTAGTATCTCAAACCCGCACTGTTTTGTCCTTGGAAAATGGCGAATTAGCAAGGCTAACTCCGATGGGAGTCGAAGTTTACAGCTTTGCAGGAGAAAGGCTGAAAAAAAGCCCGCGCATCCTTGGTTGGAGTCCGGTTTTAGTCGAAAAACAAGGCTTCAAACACTTCATGCACAAGGAGATTTATGAACAGCCAGCCGTAGTCCGAGCTTGTTTGGAGGCTTATTTAGACAGCGATTGGCAGCCAGGAAATCCGCGCTCTCCCATCAATCTCAACTTGCCCAAGGAACTTTGCGCCGATGTCGAACAAATTTCAATTCTCGCCTGCGGAACGAGCTGGCACGCTTCGCTAATTGGCAAATATTTGTTGGAACAATTAGCTAATATTCCGACTGCCGTGCAGTACGCTTCTGAATACCGCTACGCGCCCGCACCGCTGACAGCAAATACTTTAACTATTGGGGTAACACAGTCGGGAGAAACGGCGGACACACTGGCTGCTTTGGGGATGGAACAGCAGCGCCGCGCGGGTTTTACCGATAAATTTCGGGCGAGAATGTTAGGCATTACTAACAGAACCGAAAGTTCGATCGCCCACATGATGCCGCAGGTAATCAACACCCATGCTGGTATAGAAGTCGGCGTTGCTGCGACTAAAACTTTTGTGACTCAGTTGATGGCATTCTATTTCTTAGCTTTGGATTTGGCGCACCAGCGGCAAACAATCAGCACGGATAGATTGGCAGAAATTATTGCTGGTTTGCGCCAGTTGCCGGCAGAAATTGAGAAGTTTCTGGAGATTCAAGAACAGTATGTGGAGGAATTGTCCCACCAGTTTACAGACACCCAAGATTTTATTTTTTTGGGGCGGGGAATTAACTTTCCGATTGCTTTGGAAGGGGCGCTGAAACTGAAGGAAATTAGCTACATTCACGCCGAAGGATATCCGGCGGGAGAGATGAAACACGGCCCGATCGCCCTTTTGGACGCAAAAGTGCCTGTAGTGGCGATCGCCATGCCAGGAAGCGTCTACGAAAAAGTGCTTTCCAACGCTCAAGAAGCGAAGGCGCGCGACGCCCGTTTAATTGGTGTTACGCCGAAGCAAGGTGTGGCGGAAGCCGATATTTTTGACCACATTTTGCCGGTGCCTTTGGTGGATGAATTGTTGTCACCGATTGTGACAGTGATTCCCTTGCAATTATTGGCTTATCACATTGCGGCGCGTCGGGGTTTGGATGTGGATCAGCCACGAAATTTGGCGAAGTCGGTGACGGTAGAATAAAGGAAGTCATTAGTCAGTAGTCATTGTATTCTGAAAATAAAGTTGTACACTACCTCAGACTCCTTACTGATCAAGGGTTTTGGTATCTGGTGTACAACTTTAGGCGTAAAGTTTTGTACGAGATATCAACGCTTTCGAGCGTTTTCGGTGTACAACTTTATTTTGCATACACAGTCATTAGTCATTAGTGGGTTGTTGGTTGTTGGTTGTTCGTTCTAATAACCAATAACCAATAACCGATGCCCGATGCGCGATGCCCAATGCCCGATCGTCTATTCCCTCTGGCTGACTCCGCAAATTGCGGCTAACAGCAACCAGCTTGTAGTATTGAGTCGAAAATCAAACAGCGTCACATCTACAGTGTTAAAAAGCGTACAGGCGGCGAAGGCTAATAAATAACTGAAAAAAATTAGGCGGTCGGCCGCTCTTACATCTTCATAAGCAACCTGGTTTGTGATAGGAACTCTAGATTTTTTATGAAGAAATAAAGCATTTTTTGCTACTTCATGTGTTGCTATTTTCTCGTGTTTAATATCCCCACGAAAAAGAGGCCAATTCCCCAGCAGCAAAACACCCCTAGCCAAAACCCAACCAACTAAACCAAACAAAAAAAGCGTTGCGGGTATTCCCGTTTCCGCAGTCAACATCAGTATCAAACTGTGAGGATGACCGAGCCATTCTTGCATCTGAGCTTGATAAAGAGGCGTAAAATTTCGCAATCCCCAACCAGTCCAAGGACGCTGCTGAGTCATAGACCAAGCAAATTCCCACTGAGTTTTTCTCAAAGTAGCAGTCGGCCGATTTGGGAACATCTCGTCCGTGAGTCTAGCCCAAAAGAAAGCCGGAACAATTGTTCGTAAAGATTGCCGCAGTGGTTCCGGGCCAAAGGCAGACAAAAAAATTGTGCTAGCCACACTCAAAACCGCAGCTAATAATTTTTTATAACCCGCATAAAATGCAAAAGCCAAAACTGCCAAAACTGCCATTACCCAAGCATTGCGAGAATTAGTAAAAATCAAAGCAAGAGCATTTCCGATCACTGCAATACTTAAAAATAGGAATTGGGCATTGGGGATTGGCCATTGGGCATTGGGCATTGGTAAGTGGTGACGACTGACAACTGCCAACTGACAACTGACTTCTTCCATCCACAGTCCCAGTGCTAAAATAAAAGCAATTGTCAGATAGCAAGCTAAAATATTAGCGTACATAAATACAGAAGCCATACGGCCGGGGGGATTGCCTTGGGGTGCGAGTACCCAGCCAAAAACAGGCTGCAATTGATCGATGCCGCTCCAGCCTAAAAATTGCTGTCCCAGGCCTAAAATTATCACTGGAATTGAACTAATTACAATTATCCAAGACAATTGCCGCAATTGAGGCAAAGTTTGAATTAAACTGCTGAAAGCGGCAAACAATATAAAGAACGGCAAGAAATTGTACAACCCTACAAAAGCCTCAATGCGGTTGTGGGCAAAAACCGCTGTGATGACTAGCAGCGCGCTCAGAATTGCGAATCCTCGATTCAACGGGCGGCGACTAATTTGACGGAACTTTTGCTTGCAAGTGCCGGCCAATCCCAGGAATAAACCTAAAGCTCCCAAAATCGGAATTAAGGGAAAAATCAGCATCCCCACTTGAGCGAAATTCCAAGGGATTTGCAGGCGGGGATCTGGATGTTTTTGGAGGCGAGACTTGAGATTTTCGGCTGTCTGTTTGGCAGCTAATTTCAACCGATTTTTGATATTCACTCACACTCCCAATCTCAAATCTAAAATCTACAATTTACCATCGTTAAGCTAGTTCCCAAACGCATTCCGATCGCGTCAGGCGTATTTGAGCTAAGGCAAAAATGGTCGGGATAATGCGGCCGTAGTTCGTGGAAATCGATCGCCAACCCAAATCCGCTAAAAACCAAGTCCACATCACCGGGCCGACCAACGAAAATACGCTCCGCGTCGCACCGTAACGAGCCGCACTCACCGCCATACCGCGCCGCGCCGTCTGAATTGCGACATAATTTTGAAACTGGGTTGCTGCAGTTGCAGTGCCTGCAAGCACTCCTTGTTTTGCCATTTGATAGGTGGCAAAATGCAGCGCAAATTGATTGGCCATTAGTTTGAGCAGCATTGGTTTTAAGATGGAACTAACAGCTAAAGCGCTGCCACCTTTGAACAGCAAACCGAGCGGGTCTTTTTCTGCAGAAATTGGCAGGGGTTCTGAGAGTTTAGAATCAACGATCGCTCGCTGTACGCGCACTGTCAGCGCTTGCTGTTCGTCTGCGGGTAAACGCTTCCACGCGCGGCCCATTAAGTGCAGAAATACTTCTGCCTCTAAGTCGGTGGTTGACAACTGTCTGGGATAAGGGATTTTGAGATAGCGACAAACTTGAATTAGTGCTTGTCTGTAAGTTACTTGTTGGGTTCGCCCTCTGAGTACCGTCAACCCGTCGGCTGCAAGATAGCGAAACCGCTGTTCTACGGCGTCGAGCCATGCTTGGCGATCGCGACTTTGTACATCTATCGGTGCGGGGGTTTGCACGTAATCTAAAGGGTTAAACTTGCGGCTGAACAGAAGTTCTGTTAGTTGCTGCAATTCTTCTTCTGTTGTCAATTCGAGTGCTGCTCTGAGTTCGTCCAAAATTTTGCCCTCCCCTATTCGATTTTAGATTTTAGATTTTAGATTTTAGATTGCTGCTGGTTGACAACCATTAGGATTTAGGATTTACCTACAGTGGCATTTTTTGATCTGGTCTTAATCATGGATTCGTGCTGTCCTTTATTCTACTACTTGGTGCAGGGCGATGGCGTCGGGTTCCGCAAGCTACGGCTCTTTTAAGCCATCAGTAAGGTACAAATTTAGCTCGCAGCCTTTAAGCTGATGTTTAGATTCACAAGGCTGACTGATTGATTATGTTCGATGTTGCGGTGATTGGTGCGGGTATGGCGGGGCTGAGTTGCGCTCAACGGTTGCGTAAAGCTGGTTATTCTGTAGCTGTTGTTGAGAAATCTCGCGGCGCGGGGGGACGTGTTGCTACCCGCCGCGTACAGGGTACTAGGGCCGATCACGGGGGGCGGTATCTGGAACCGCAGGGGGATGCGGTGCAGGGGTTAATTGAGGCTTTGGTCGATCGGGACATCCTCAAACTCTGGACTGATACTGTCTGGGAATTCAGACAGGGAAAACTTTCTGCTATTCCTAGTTCTTGTTATGTCGCACCAGGGGGTATGAATGCTATCGGTAAGTATCTAGCGGAGGGTTTAGAAATTTGGTTTGGTCGCCGCGTACAAGCTATTTCTATTACAGATAACCAAATGTGGCAGCTTTCTCTAGAAGTTGATGACAATTTACAGACGCCTCAAGAATTGATTGCTAAGGCTGTTGTAGTAGCAATTCCTGCTCCTCAAGCCTTAATGTTTTTGAATTCAGAAATCGGTTTGCAATCTGATTTTCTTGACAAATTGCGTACTGTGGAGTACGACCCTTGCATTACCGTTATGGCTGGCTATCCTGCGGCAAAACAGCAAGATTTGAGTAATCTAAATCCGCAGTGGCAAGCTGTTACTTTTCGAGATGATGCTGATTTAGCTTGGATTGGCTTAGATAGCAGCAAGCGGCTTGAGTCGCAGCAGCCTGTGTTTGTGGTTCACAGCAGTGCTTCTTTTGCCGATCGCCATCTAGAATCTGCCGATTTGCCAACAGTCGGTCAAGAATTGCTCGATCGCACTTCTGAATATTTAATTTCTTGGCTGAAACAGCCGGAATGGTTGCAGGTTCACCGCTGGCGCTATGCTTTTTGTCGAAATCCTTTGCCTGTTTCTTGTTTGGCGGCTGGGGGGACTTTGCCGCTGGTTTGTGCGGGGGATTTGTGCGGGGAAGGTCAAATAGAGGGTGCTTTGCGATCGGGTCTGGCGGCGGCTAATTGGATTAATTCCCAATTGCAGGATTTGCCCTTAGATGCAAGCCTAAATTGGTAATATGGGTAAAATTAATGTATCGATTTTGCCTCTAACGCTATGATTGCCATCCCGTCTGGGTTTAGCCCCGAAGATTACCTTGCCCTCGAACGTGATAATACCGTCCGGCATGAATATCGGCGCGGTTTGGTGTACGCGATGGCGGGAGGTAGCGATGACCACAGCCGTCTCTGTATTAATTTTATAACTGCGATTAACCTTCACCTGCGCGATGGTGACTGTCAGTTTTTTTCGGCTGATGTCAAGGTGAATTATGCGGATGCGTTCTTCTACTATCCAGATGCGTTTGTCACCTGCGATCCGCGCGATCGCGAAGATCGTTATGTGAAGCGTTATCCCAAGTTGATTGCTGAGGTGCTATCCCCTTCGACGGAAAACTTTGATCGCGGTGAGAAGTTTGAGGATTATCAACAGCTTGAATCGTTGGAAGAGTATGTTTTAATCGCGCAGAACCAGATGCGGGTGGAGTGTCGTCGTCGGGTGCAGGATGCGAGTTCCCTGCGGTGGGAAACGGTGGTTTATGAAGCAGGCGATCCGGTGATGCTGCCGAGTATTGGGCTGGAGATGCCGATCGAGGAGTTATATCGGGGTGTGAGCATACTCTGAACTCCTCAGCTTCGATCGATTGAATTGCACTAACGCTTTATTTTGGAGTAGTGGCCCTTTATCCCAATCGCTGCACCTCTTCCAGCGACATGAGAAAGCGCGTGGGCAACTTGTTCCACGTTAAACCCATTGCTAGTAGTTGGGGGATGGCATCTCGTTGTGTTTGCTCCACGCGATCGATCGACTTGCGATCGAACTGATGCTCTGTTATAGCCCAATACGGTTCACTTAAGGCTAGGCTGTGCTTAAAACAGTAAAAATAGGAGGATTCATTTTTATTCCAGTACCTCTATGTTGAACTTTTTTGGAGATGAATTTTGAAACAGGCTTTTTCACCACTCTTGGGTTATTTCTCTGAATTATTTCCGGTAAACTTTGGTCAAGTATCTCCAAAGTTAACCAACTTAAAAAAAGGGAAGTTCTTGTGGTTCTAATCGCTGAATTTTTGGGAGTGCACGACGAATAACTCGTAATGTTCCCGTAAAAGACAGACGTAATGGTGAAATCTCTGCACCCCAAGCTGCTTGACAAATTAATGACCGCACCGCCCAATGTCCTAATAATAGACCATAAATTTCTTGCACTACTTCCTTCGGTCTTTGAGAACGAATATGAGTTTTTCGCTCTAAGAGATGTACTTTGAGTTCATCTATTGTATTTTCGACTTCCCACCGTTGATGATATTCGCAAGCTAGTAACTTGGCGGGAAATTTTTTAGTATCCAACAAACTTGTAATCAAACGATATCTAATTTCGGCTTCCGGGTTCTCTAAATTTTCAATTTTATACTCGATTACTCTAATTTTTATAGGTGGGAATCCTTTTTTTCTGAATTTACCTGGTGGATAAATCAAACTCAAATAAGAACCATCTTTTTGTTGTGTTTCGTTTGTGAATTTAACATTAGATGGAATTCTCCCTAAATAGTCACAACCCTTGCTGACAGTAGCTTCTACCATCGCATAGGAATGTAAACCTCTATCCCACATCAACAACATTTCTTTGGTAACTGAGCGTAATAATCTTAAAGCTCTTACTCTTTCTCCTATCTTATATGGACATATTAAGGCATCGAATATTAAATGTGTTCCTGCTTCTACTAAAATGACTAATCTAGCTTTTGGAAAGCCAGCTCTTGTACCTGGACGACTCCCTGGACGGCCAAAAACTCTGGCATTTTCATCACTGTCTGGGATGTCTAAGCAGGTTCCATCTATCGCTATAATTCTCAATCCATTGAGAAAAGCTCCTACTGTTTCAACCGTAGCCATTGGTTTTACCAACTGATGAAACAACTGTCTCATTACTCCTGCTCCTAATCTTTGTCTGGCTTGAGTAATAGCTGCTTTACATGGGATTTTCCAATATTTACCAGTTTTTAACCCGACTTCATTAAGGCCATCAATTAGATTTTTTAGCACATCCCGCATTGAGTCTTTTGACCACAAACTCATTGCTATTATTAGACATACTACCAGTTGTGATGGTAGCCCGCGATGCCGTTTTTCCTTAACTTTTGTTTTGAGAATCGCCAATTCTATTGCTGTTGATGGAATTGCTATCTCTATAGCTTTGAATATCTCCTTACTTTTGAGCTTGGGAGATTCTAATAATAATTTTTTTAAAGGCACTGTCCTTGATTTACTTTTTTGTACATAATACCTAGTTTACCCTTTTTTCAGCCTTAAGTGAACCGTATTGTGTTATAGCCTAGCGATTGTCGCTCGATGTGTGTATCTGAATATAGCCATCGTTCTGAAAAAATCGATCGCACGACCTACAAAAAAATGGAAAAATGGTGTTAAGTCCCACTTTTCCAAATTTTTATTTTTGTGCTGTTTCCTGCTGTTTTGACTCTTGTTCTTGCATCTGCAATAACTCGGGAACTGTTACGAAACTGTACCCTTCCTTTCTCAATCGAGCAATAATCTCAGGTAAAGCTTTGACAGTTCTTGCTCGATTGCCGCCGCCGTCGTGCATCAGCACAATGCCGCCGGAATTTGCCTGCCTCATCACGTTGTCGATTAAAGATTCCGTAAGAGTGCGCCAATCAAAAGAATCAGCAGACCACATCACAACTGCATAATTTTTCTTTTGAGCGTAAGCTGTCAATCCATTGTTTAAAATGCCTCCTGGCGGGCGGAACATCGATGTTTGGATGCCGGTCAACTCCTCAATTAAGGATGAAGTGCGATCGATCTCGCGATCGGCACCGTCTTCGTTATACTGAAGGTATTCATGATTCCAAGTGTGATTGCCGATCGCGTGACCTGCTGCTGCGACCTGTTGGCCAATTTCGGGAGAATTTTTCAGGTATTTTCCTACCCAGAAAAATGTAGCCTTAATATTATTTTCCTTGAGAATATCTAGGATTTGTGTAGTTGTTTTCGGCCAAGGGCCGTCGTCAAATGTCAGGGCGATCGCCTTGCGCTGGGAGTCGAGTTTCGCGTGACTAATGGTTGTACCTTGAAACTGATCCGGTACGGCTGATTGAAATCGGATTGCCTGCACTTGGGCTAGAGCCTGTTGGGAAAATTCTACTCGATTGGCGATTGCCTCGGAGAACTTATTAATATTGGACATCGGCTGTTGTTCTTGGGACTGGGATACGGCCAAGACTTGCGCCTGAATCGGTTGCAAGGGCTGATTTGCCCGGAAGTTAATTGGCCATGTCACACCCAGCAAAAAACTTCCTGTTGCTGCCATCAAAGCAACGATTAAAGTTTTTCGCCGCCTCCACAGCCGTTTCAATTTTGTCACGTCATTGTCTCCTTCACACCTTGCACAGTTAATTTGAGATTTTATGTTGATATCAAGTTAATCCACTTAAGAGGATAATCTTAAATTGGACTGCCAGTAAAAATGCTACTGGAAATAACCGATCGCGGGGAAGTCCATCCGGATAAAAAAATTTAAGATTTGTGTGCCAGAAATCCCCTAACCCATAAAAACGTGGGATGGTTGAACTTTTTCCCCAGCCAGGGGGACGGCGCTCAAGTCGGATTCATGGCACGATATTCTTCGGGACTCAGCCCGCATCAGCCCGCGTCCCTAGCTGACACTGCAAGATGTGATGAGTTTAACCTGAGAGGTTGCACTATTGTTAATAAGCCTTTCAAGGGCGGGTTAGAAGATTCCACCCCACAAGAAAATTTAGTCTTTGTGGGATAGATGGGAAAGCCTATTAAGCGAGAATGGTGCAAGATGTGAGTTTAACCCGATTTGATATGAGGGCGATCGCGCGCCCCCTGGCTCGTAAAATTAACTTTTAGGGCCGATTCTCTCTTTGTACAAGCCGACAATCCGATCGATAACTTCAGCAACAGTCAGATTGTCTGTTTGAATTTCCACAGCATCCGCCGCTTTACGCAAAGGTGCAACCTCGCGGGTGCTGTCCTTTTCGTCCCGTAGGGCGATGTCTTGTTCCAATTGGGCCAAGCTAATATTAGCCCGATCGGTATCTTTAAGTTCTAACAGCCGCCTGCGCGATCGCTCTTGTACCGAAGCCGTCAAAAAAATCTTCAGTTCCGCATCGGGAAACACGTTAGTGCCGATATCGCGGCCTTCTGCTATAATTCCGCCTTTTGTGCCGCAGCGCCGCTGTTCCTCCACCAGAAACTGCCGCACGGCGGGAATTGCCGCCATTTCCGAGACGCGGGATGTCACTTCCAAACTGCGAATTGCCTCGGTTACCTCTTCGCCGTTAATCTTCAACATCTTTGATGCGGGATCGAGGTTGTATTCCAAATAACTCGAACTGATTAATTCGGCGATCGCGCATTCGTCGGAAATCGGCGTGTCTGTTTTCAATGCCAGCCAAGTCAGCGCCCGATACATCGCACCGGTATCCAGATAAAACAAGTTCAAAGCAGTTGCGGCAAGGCGAGTTACGGTAGATTTGCCTGCTCCCGCCGGGCCGTCGATCGCCACAATGGGCCGGCGATTCCTGAGAATTATATTGTCAATCAAGCGAGTAGAGCCAACTCTGGCGGCCACGGCTAAAAGTCCCGCTGTTTCCACAACCTGCAACGGCGTCAGAGTATCGGAATCGACGATTTCGGCGTATTCGAGCTTTACTGCGGGTTCTTCTGCGACTGCTGCGCGGGCTGCTGCGAGTGCGGCTGCTGCGGTGCGGTCCCCTGAAGAAAAAGTTTCCGAGGCTTGTTGCAGCGCGCGGTAGAGTACGGAGGCTTGCTGTTTTTGCTCTGCTGTTAAATACAGATTGCGAGAACTCATTGCCAGTCCCGACTCTTCGCGGACGATCGGACAAGCGACAATCTCTACAGGCAAGTTAAAATCAAAGACCAGCTTCCGAATAATTGCTAACTGCTGGGCGTCTTTTTGACCGAAATAAGCTTTTGTCGGCTGCACCAAACTCAAGAGTTTAGTAACAATTGCCGCGACGCCCTGAAAATGACCGGGCCTTGCTTTGCCGCACAAAACCGATGTCATCGCCGGTGGCGGCACTACTTGAGTTAAGGATGAAAGGTGAATCTTTATCTGTTTTTGGGCGGTTTGCTCTGTTTCTGCGCCGACTGCTTGATGGCCGAACATTTCCGTTGCTGAGGGAGCAAATATGGCATCAACCCCAGCTTGTTCGCACAACAGCCGGTCTTGCTCGAAATTCCGAGGATAATCTTGAAAATCTTCTGTCGGCCCAAATTGCAGCGGGTTGACAAAAATGCTGACCAGGGCGATCGCATTTTCTTGCCTTGCCCGCTGGATCAAGCTCAGATGTCCTGCGTGCAAAGCTCCCATCGTCGGCACCAAACCGACTGTCAAATGAGGTGCAGCAGACTTTTGTAAATTTAAGTAGCAGCGAAGTGCTGCAATGGTAGTAAACAGGCGCACCGGTAGAATCTCCTGAAGGCATTCTGCAGAAGGCAGAATTTGTTTGTCGGAATTTGTTCGACTTGACATCTTCCACCATCCTGCCTTAACAGGCTTTCGGGCCTCTTCCACAAAGATATGGTGGAAGATGTCAGTTTTATTCTACTTTCTGCTTTCTAAAGTTCGGATAACTTTTGTATTCTGCCTTACAGTACCGTTCAGCGTTCAACTGTTGTTTGCTGCTGCGGTTCGATCACTTCGATTTCCACTCTCGCAACGCCACTGCTCATCATTCCCAGCACGCTGGCGGCGCCGGCGGACAAGTCAATGACCCGATCGCCCACATAGGGGCCGCGGTCATTAATGCGGACGACTACGGTGCGGCCGTTGTCGAGATTTCTCACCATGACTCTAGTTCCAAAAGGCAAGTGGCGGTGGGCTGCGGTCAAATCATTTTGGTTGAAACGCTCGCCGCTGGCGCTGAGGTTGCCGTCAAATCCGGGGCCGTACCAAGAAGCCCAGCCGCTGAGGCGCACTTGAACTGGGCCCATAGACAGCACGGGGGGTTCTGATTGGGGTTTGCCTGCGACTTTTTCTAGGGGTGGGGCGTTGCCCAGAAGCCGGCGGAGGCGATTGGTTGCTTGCAGGGCGTCTCGGCTAAAGTCTGTGGTGCTGTCGGGGAGGATTGTTTCGGCGTTGATGTTTACCAAGTCCTCGCCGTTTGCCTGGATAATGTAGCGATCGCCTTTTTCCCACTTAACGGTAATGCTGTTCGGATCGATGTTGTTGCGGGCTAGCTGGTTGAGTCTTGCTGCTAAGGTTGATGCCCGCCAAACTGAATCGGGTTCTTGGTTGCGGTCGTTGCTGGCAATGTTTCCGACTTTGGGATTTTCTCTGGCGCCCGCTACTTTTGACCGACTGCTAGCACCGGCTTGGCTGTTGCCAGCTTCTCCCATTTTCGTGTTTGTTTCCGGATTGGCGTTCAGAAAGGTGATGACTGGAATGTTTCGCACGTAGACTGTCGCTGCTTGTCGCCCGTCTAACTCGTGGGGCTGGATTTTGGCGATCGAGTCTCGGGCAATTTCAGCTCTTGCTTGATACTGATACTGTCCGACTTTTTGCGCTTCGACCCGACTCGCGTTTAACTGCCGGGACGGTTGGGTGGCAATTACTTGCTCGGAAACCGGAGAGTTTTGGTTGTCGGCACCTGTTGCTTGTGCGTGACAAGAGGATGCCGTTCCTACCACAGGAACTAACAGGACAGCGAGTAGACCACCAACAAATTTTTCCTTCATACGTCCATTTTTGTGAATAGCCATTGCCAACCGAGATTGGAGGATTGGCCATTTGGCGGCGGGCGTCAAGGATTTCTCTCTTGCCCTTCGCCATTCCCCCGTGAGTCAAAGCAAAGTATCGGGGTGCGTTTTTGCTTTCATGCTTCCGCCCCAAAAAAAATTGGCGGAAACTTCCCTGACACTTGACAACTCGTGCTCGATCCGCAATTTGTGTTTTGTTCACGAACTGCAACAGACTACCACAAACTTTTGCGGTTGGGGATCGCTGCGATCGCGATTTTCACCAAATATTCATCAAATTTTCTCCAAACCCTCTATCATAAAATCCTTTAGTTACAGTGCTTACAGCCGTTTCAGTTATTCCCGAAAAATTTATAAAAATTTACAAAAATTTAGTGTCTGTTGTGGGCTGCCGAATAGCTAGTGTGAAAAAAGCTGTTTGTCAACTGTTATGGCCATAAACTAAAAATTAGAAATCGATTTGGCGGACTTATGGATTATCGAGAAGCAGGTGTGGATGTTGAAGCGGGCAGAGCTTTTGTCTCGCGCATCGGGAGTATGGTCAAGAGCACGCACAGATCGGGAGTTTTGGGCGGATTCGGCGGGTTTAGCGGGTTTTTCAGCGTTCCGGAGGGTTTAAAAGAGCCGATTATGGTTTCGGGTACTGACGGCGTTGGGACTAAGTTGAAATTGGCCCACAATCTCGATCGGCACGACACGGTAGGTATCGACTTGGTGGCGATGTGCGTCAACGACGTGCTGACATCCGGGGCCGAACCCCTCTTTTTTCTCGATTATTTAGCGACGGGAAAGTTAAATCCCGAACAATTAGCTGCGGTGGTGGCTGGGATAGCTGACGGTTGCAAGCAAGCGGGCTGTGCTTTGTTGGGCGGGGAAACGGCAGAAATGCCCGGTTTTTACCAACCGGGAGAGTACGATTTAGCTGGTTTTTGCGTGGGAATTGTCGAAAAGAGCAAATTGTTGGACGGTTCGCAGGTGCGGGTAGGAGATGTGGCTGTGGGGCTGGCGAGTTCGGGCGTACACAGCAACGGTTTTAGTTTGGTGAGAAAAATTGCGGGCGATGGAGGTTTTGACTGGAATTCCCAACCCGAAAAGTTAGGTGGCAAAAGTTTAGGAGAAGTGCTGCTAACTCCGACTACAATTTATGTTAAACCAGTCCTCGAAGCAATTAAGAGTGGTTTAGATATTCACGGCATGGCTCACATTACGGGCGGCGGTTTGCCGGAAAATTTGCCCCGCTGTTTGGGAGTTAATCAATCTGTGAAAATTGACAGCAATAGCTGGCCAAATTTACCAATTTTCCAGTGGATTGCTGAAGCTGGCAAAGTTGCCACAGCAGATATGTTCAATACCTTTAATATGGGGATTGGGTTTGTGCTGTTGCTCGATCGCACAGAAGTCGATCTGGCTGTTAAATGGTTTGAATCTCAGGGAATTGGTGCGTTCGCGATCGGGGAAGTGATTGAGGGGAAAGGAGAATTGATAATGGATAATGGGTAATGGGCAATTAGTAAGAAGCAATCGCAGGGGCTGAAGATTGCTTCGCTTTGCTTTGTGCAATAACAGACAATCTCAATCTGCCTTTATCTGTGTATATCTGCGGTTAAATTTATAATTTTGAAAGTAAACGCAGAGGACGCAGAGGAGACAGAGGAAGAAAGAGAAAAAGGAATTCACAACTGATGACTCGTTGCTACAATTTTCAATGAAAGTGAAATAAGCTGTTGTGCCTTTAAATACGGTATAATTCAAAATTATTTCCGTCAAGGAGTGCAAAAATAGCCGCTCAAAAGTATCTGAATACCAAATAAATAGAGCAACTGCAATAGGCATTAAAATAGGAACAAAAAGGAGATATTAGAGGAAAAATTATAATTTTATTATTGCTAAATAACCGAAATAATCAATCTAAAAGCTGAATTTTTTGGTTGCACCGTAAATAAGGTGTTTCATTGGTGGATTCAGGGATATCCAGAGAATCTAGACACGTACTACTATTTTATGTCCGAAGAGAGCCTAGTGAAGCAATCTCAAATCCTTGATTTAACGCTCTTGATTACGTAATTCCTCAATATATTGCTAATGGACTGTTTAAAGTAATTGAAGAGCTAGAGTATTTATTACATCGCCTTTCAGCGAACACCATGATTATTACGATCGCACTTCCTCTCCTCTCATTTGTTCACAACACTCTTTGACGGATGGGTCAACAGGTTTGTGAAGTGCGATTTAACTCAATCCAGGAACATCCTCATACAAAGCAGAGATTGGACACTGAAAATTCATCCTAGCCAACTCTAGACAGTCCCCCTCACCGTAGGAGAAAAAACCCAACGTCCTTCCACATCGCGACGGTAGCAATCTACATTCATCTGCTGTTGACCGATTAATACCTATTCTTGTATAGTTGAGTGCGATCGATAATCCGCAAATTTATCTCCTGTGTCAAACACCTGAGTTGTTGGAGATAATAATTCCACTTTATATGATGTTATGTTAATTACCCATCGAAATGCCTGGTAGTAAGGAGTTTAGTCTTTATTGACTAATATTTTCCCTATTCATGACAGAATTCCTCACTACCAACTTGATTATTTTACGAGCCTAATAGATCGCTCCAAATGAGCTGATTTTGAGACAGAAATCCTAATTTATTAAGAGGGGATTGGCAATCATTAGACTTTTTACAAAAATAGATAATATCTGTGTTCATTTGCGTTTATCGGCAGTTAAAAACAGAAAATCCAGAACTCTTGCAAAAAGTCTAACCACCAATCTTATTTAGTCTTGTCCAAATTCCGCGACTCCAACCAAATAGGAATTGCAATCCAAGCAACTGCTAACAGCAAAGCAAATACCGCAAATTGAGCGGCCCAAGCTACCAATTTCTCCAAAGACACAACTTGTCCCAAGAAGTAGGATAAACTCACCATTACAGATGCCCAGCTTGCAGCACCCAGAACATTGAACAGCGAAAATTTCCAAAAAGGCATTTCTGCAATACCCGCTAGGGGGCTAGCAAAAATTCGCAGCAGTGCGATGAAACGGCCCAAAAATACGGCTTTAGCTGCATTTTTGCTAAACTGTTCTTTTAAGTCAAACAGTTGTTCTTCTCGAAAGCGGAAAAATTGTCCCAGCTTCAGCAGCAGTGGCCAGCCACCGTACCTGCCGATCGCATAACCGAAATTTCCGCCCACAGTCGCACCGCCGATCGCACTGGCGAGCACAAACCAGTAATTCAGTTCCCCGCTACCAGCTAAAAACCCGCCAGCAATCGTAATAGTCTCACCTGGGAGAGGAATTCCCAGATTTTCCAGTAAAATTCCCAGAAATATTGCCCAATAGCCGTAATCATGGGCAAATTTCTGAATAGTCTCTAGCGATAAAAACTCAAAAGACATTGGATGCTGCCTTCGTAAACTTTTGCAAAGCTCAATACTTTTATATATTGGCTCGATTCAGCCAATAGTGCAATCTTTCGCTGTGATGAAGAACACACTATTGTGGCGATCGCTGGTTCCACTAAAAATTAGCCTTTCAGGCATACTAGACTAATAGATAATTGTGGCCGTTGCGTTCTGCGCGATAGCTAGCCAGTTTTCCTACTAAATTTATCACAACGGCTCTCCCCACCGATTCCCACAAGGGCGATCGCCCTTCCTCAAACCTTAGCTGAAATCCCCTGATTCTTTCAACAGAATCAGCAACTGAACTCACTTATTCATACTTTACGATGGTAGGATAACTGCTATGGAATTTCCCAACTTCAACCAACACATCATCCTTCAACCTCACAACTGCCTCGACTCCCAAGCCGGAAGCCTCCTCCAGCAACAGCTAGCCGAGATTGTCCCCGAACGCCACAAACTCTGGGTAATAGACATGGCCGCCGTAGATTTTATCGACAGTTCCGGGATCTGCGCCTTAGTCGGCGGACTCAACGCCGCCCGCCACCGGGGATGCCGCCTCGTCATCTGCAACCTCTCAGCCACAGTCAAGCTAATTTTTGAAATTACTCAACTCGACCAACTCTTTGAAATCTTCGACAGTTTCGACCAAATTATCTCCGCTGAAACTCCGGCTCTAGTTGCTTGATTCAAATGAGGTTCCGAGTTTAAATCTCAAGTTTGCAAGAGACTTCAAGCAACCGCAGAGTAGATTTCTATATCATAAATAGGTTGATTTGTCAAGCAATACCAATGACAAACAAATAAATCCGGCACTTGAACGCCGACAGAAGTGATCGCAGGTGCAGCCGGAAAAGGCCAAAGTCGATCGAAACAAATCCTTTCCCCTACGAACCCGAACTGCATCAAATAAGTCGCCGGCGGCGCATTTAAAAGATTCAGCAAGCGGTAAGCCAACTCATACAACTGCTGTCGCCAAACATCCGACAAATGCACCGGTTGAGAGTAACTCAACTCGCCAGACTGCTTGTCAGGTTCCCCACCGATCACCTCAGCATACAGTGGCCCCTTTGCCGTCAACACCACAGGCAGCCAAAAATTGCCACCCCCGACGGGAACTTGCAACTCCTGGGCCACTCGATCGCGCGCCGCCGAAACATTGCGGCAAAATCGAAACACATCTGGAGCCGGAAAAACGAGATTTTCTGGCACATCCAGCGTCAAGGGACAAACGATAGCCCCACCCGGAGCGATCGCGCCCGAATTGAGTTGAGAAACCCCACAGATATTGACTTCAGTTAAAGGATGAGATTGAGCGATCGCCGCCTTGAGACTTGCGGCTGGGCCTTTCTCGCCACCCGCCACAATCAAAACCTTAGACATTGCCAAAGCTCGGCATTTGAATGCCGCGATCGTCCTCAGCATCGACGCTCGGCAGATCCAAGCCCTTAGCCTTGCGGCTCCGCACAGCGAGACGGTAAGTGACGCTTTGCAACTCTGTGTGCAACTGGCGGTTTTCCTTTTGCAGTTGATCCAATTTTTCCTTAATCGGCTCGATCCGCTCGGCAAACTTTTGGCGGTAAACCCCTGGCAATTCCTGAACCACCTGTTCCAGCATCCGAGAGCGATCCGTCAATTCCTGCACCGACTGCCGCAGTTGGTAAACTTCAGCATCCCGCTCTGCGATTTGTTCCTGATAAAAACCCACCTGTTCTTCAACAGCTTGGAGTTGTTCTCGCATTGCCTGCATTTGAGCTTGGTGGCGATCGGAAACTTCCGGCGCCGGCACAAAACTCGAATTGCCCTTCACCAGCCTGAAAAGTTCTTGAGACAACTGCTGCACCAATTGGTCGCGCATTTGCAGCTCTTCGGTGAGACGAGATACCTCTGATTGCAGTTCTTTTGAGCTTACAAGTTTAGTTTGATTCACGATGACTCTCAGCTTTTGTTATATAATGTGTTTCTCTTTAAAAATATCTTTCCCTTACCGCAGAGGCAAGAGGCACTTCAAAAGTTTTGAACCCATTAGGCTAAATCGAGCCAGCGGCCCGATGTCAAGGGTAAAGCTCAGTCTAACTCAAATCAGGCATCCACGTCATCACCTTAGTTTCTTGCCATAGACACAGGTAGAATCCTAGGTTTTTTGTCAATAAACCCGGTTTCTTAGCTTTTTCTGATAATAGTGCAAGATCTCATGTGTAACCAATCACAGCCGAAAGCACTTTGCCAGCTTCGTCCACGGTGCTGCCAAAACAGATAATGCCGTCCTCGTGACCGGCCATCGCCAGAATTTGGCGCTCTGCCAAATTCTCCTCCTCAAAAAGTCTAAAGATTTCTAAGGCCATCTGAGGAGTGCCGTAAGGTATTTCTTTTCTAGTAGTAGGAATCTTAAACAGCAGTTGCTGCCATAGCTTAGGATTATGCACGTGAATTATCGCGCCCACATCCTGTCTCTGAAGGTACAGGGCCCCGTGAGTCAGGGACTCCGACGAAGCTTGTACGGGGCCCCGGCAGCCGAGGTAATTTTGTTCTAAGTTAAATTCGGTAACAGTACAGTATGATTCTGGTCCCAGAGTTCTCAAGTGTGCAGTCTGGGTTCCCGAAATCACGAATTGGCAAGAATTGCCGAGCCTGACGCTGAGGTTGCCAAACCCTATGCCATTTTCGTAGACGCCAATTAATCCCAAACCGTGGAGCCGATCGCGCCAGTCCATCAAATCTGCTATGTTCTGGGCAGCTACAGGGTCTGCTTTTTCCCAATCACAGCGGTACTTAACGACTCCTTCATCCATCCATTTTTTTGTCCGAGCTGACACGGCAGACATGGCCCAAGCTGAGACTTAATCGAAGTTGTCAAACAGCTTTTTTTGCTTGCTGCCTTATGTCTCGGTGCATAAGTGCCTTAACTAATCTACATTCCAGTGTCGCCGTAATTAGCGACCGACATTAGCAAAAAGTAAGCTAGGAAAGAAGAACCAATTATTTCCAAAATCATGGTTTAGCCTCTAGGTGATTAGAAAAGTTCAATATGAAGATGTACGCTTTCAGTCGGGGAGTTTGATTCAAGGCTTGTGCCCGATCTAGTTTCTGATGTGAAACTACATACTCTCCCTGAATCGGTTATTGTTCTACCCTACAGCATTTTTACTGAGTGTAGTTCTACCTTAAGAAAGATGTAAGGATAAATTACCCTTTAATCAGATAAATTATCTAAAAAGCAACCGTACATTTACTGATTTTTTATCATTATACATATATGTAAGCAAAAAGCAAGCGGAACACAAAAAATATTTTTTAGCCGGTCTGGCAGGGACTGGCACAATCTTCGGGTGATCTACGTTAGTCCACACCTGTGTCGATCGAGCAATTTTTAGCTCCGGGGCATCCTACAAGCTAAGAAACCGGGTTGAGCGTAATATCATGTCGGGTCAAATCACCGCAACGCCAGCTCGCGTCGGCGGGTTCACCAAAATCTGTAAGTAGTAGTATAAGTTATAGATCCCGTAAACCCGCGCCTACCTAGAGGGGGATAGTCGATCGACCGAACCTGATATAAGTCCTATTAAGAAAAAAACCAGCCGATCGAGCAGTGAGGGCCCGATCGGCTAAATTTTTCTGTGGAGCGCGATCGCTCGCAGCCCTTTAAATGTGGAAGTGATACAAGATACTGCCGTCGTCTTTAATTTCGCAATTGGCATTAAAGACTTCAGCTTGTTGGTTCAAAAAACGCTGAGCGACATCCGGCGACAGCCGCGTTTCCATTGCAAACCGCACCAGAGTTATTTCGCCCCGGCCTTCTTTGATCAGTCGGTACAAAGCACTTTGGAGCCTTTCGCTCTCTTCTCGCTGAAAAGCTGCCTTGTACCTCCAATCCGCCACCGAAGGAATCAAACCCCGGCTGACCAAAATCGCCAACAGCAAGCCAATTCCCAAAATCAGAGGCACTGTCGGATCGCTCGTGGGCGTCGCCACAATTTGCGGCACTGTAGCGGCGGCCAAACTGCTCACCATTTCTTTTTCCGAAGCTTGCGTATCCGCCATTGCAAGCTGAGTTTTGTTGTAAAAGTCTTGCTGAAGCTTCATTTGCTGCAACAGCCGAGCGCGTTCTCTTTCGTATTGGTCGAGTTTTTGCTGAGCTTGTTTCAGGTCTTGAGTGACTTGTGCCAAGCGTTGGTTGAGCGACTGATTGACTGATTGCCACCGATATCTGTTAATCAGGCGGCTTTTTTCCACCATGCCCTTCATCAACATATCCACCGTTTGGATTGCTTGCTCCTGATCGAGCGAGCGATACCCAACAACAATCTCTAGGGGTTGTTCCGGCTTAGAAATCTTGACACTAGCATTTTGTCGAACTTGCTGGGGCGACAGCTTAACTGCATCTGCCACTGCTTTGACAACATTATCTGCCAGCAGAACCTCTGGGGTGAGTTGCTCTCCCTGCTTGAGAATTGTCGTGCCCGTACTCGAAAATTTGACTGGCGGATTATTAGAAGTGAGAGTGCCTTGAGCCATGAATCCGGGGGGCGGGGCGAGGCGGTAGGCCAGAGCGCCTGAAATACCCATAATTACAGCAAAACTGCCTAAGGCAATCCATCTGTATTGATGTGCTGAAGATCTAAAACGTAAATTTCCCATTTTGATAGTCAAGTCATAACATTCGCTTGCCGCAGCTCCTGCCAAACCCAAGAGCCATCGTTTTTTTCTGGTTAGTCAAATTGACTGCTGAAAATTTTCTCAGTTTCTACCTAAAAGCTATTAGCTTTTGAGAGTTGTCAATATTCACGATCCGAAAAAACCGATTGCGCTTTTATTTGATCCGAGCTATAACTTCAGTTTTTGTCCTTAATAATTAATCTGTAACAAGGCTTCTGGAAGTCTACTGGCATCAGACTAGCACTCAGGCGTGCGATCGCCTCGCCTCCCCGTGTTTGTTGACATTCAAAACAGTCTCCTTTTCACCCTTGGCAATTCTCCAATTATCTTACGTCTTGGCGTCTTGCGGACGCGGTTGAAGAATAAAAAAAACCTTAAATACTCGACCTAAAAACTTAACAAGCAAGAATTATACCATGCAGTTAAGAGTTTGCTGCGTATTAAAAAAAATTGTGGAGCTGGTCTCGCCCCCAGCTCCACATATTCACATAACAATTATGGTTCGATCGGTTGATGGTTCGATCGAGCTCACCTAGGCGAATGTTCAGAAGCCGATCGGCAAAATAAGACCCTCGCGTGCCATGACAGCCTTGGGAAAAGCAATTTGCACGTCTTCGGCGATGCGATCGAGAAAATCGTCTGTGTGAGCCGGATCGTGGTGAAAAATCACCACTCGTTTCACCCGCGCCTCCTTAGCCATTCTCACCGCTTCCTGCCAAGTCGAGTGTCCCCAACCCACCTTCGGAGACTTGGGGTTGTGATATTCCTCGTCTGTGTACATCGCATCGTAAATCAGCACATCAGCGTCGAGGGCTAAATTGTAGACATTCTCATCTAGGCGATCGGGAAAATGTTCAGTATCCGAACAATAAACAACAGAACGTCCCTGCCAAGTCACCCGATAGCCCATAGCAGTATTCGGGTGATTCAGAGAACCCGTCCTAATCTCAATATCGTCCAGCATCATCGTCTGGTTGTGATGGAGTTCGTAGAAATTCAAATCTGCCTGCAAACCCATCAGTGGCACCGGCGAATTCGAGTGCAGCACCCGTTCGACAAAGTGCCTTTTCATGCAATCTCCATCCGGCGGAGTCGCCCCGTAAATATCAAAGCTATTGCCGCGAATGAAAGCTGGGGCGAACAGCGGGAAACCTTGAATGTGATCCCAATGATAGTGAGTAAAAAACATATAAGCTTGCACGGGCATTTCTTGCACCAACTGGTCTCCCAGCATCCGCAAGCCTGTTCCGCCGTCAAAAATCAAGCGTTTGCCAGCGACTCGCATTTCCAAACAAGAAGTATTGCCGCCGTAGCGAACAGTTTCCTGTCCGGGTGTCGGAACACTGCCCCGCACGCCCCAAAACTGTACTACAAAATCATCTATACCTTTTATTGATTCGGAGGGTTGAGGGCAATCAACGGGAGTTGCCGCTACAGAGGACAAGCTGATTTCCATTTTAAAATTCAGGCTTTAAGGTTCCACATTGTCCGTGATGGCGCAGCAGATGGTCGCACAACACTAAAGCTACCATCGCTTCCACCATTGGCACAGCTCTTGGCAAAACGCAAGGGTCGTGCCGTCCCTTGGCAGCCAGCAGCGTTTCTTCGCCTTCTCGGGTAACGGTGCGCTGCTGCTGGCGAATTGTTGCAGTTGGCTTGAATGCCGCCCGCAAAATGATATTTTCGCCGTTAGCAATCCCACCCTGAATTCCGCCAGAGCGATTCGTTACTGTACGAATTACACCCTTATCATCAGTATAGTATTCATCATTATGTTCGCTGCCCTTGAGCAGAGTCCCGGCAAACCCGGAACCAATTTCAAAGCCTTTGCTGGCGGGCAAGGACATGATGGCTTTTGCCAAGTCGGCTTCGAGTTTGTCGAATACGGGCATTCCCAGTCCTTTGGGTACATTGCGAGCGACGCATTCGACTACACCGCCGATCGAATCTCCGCTGTCGCGAACTTTTTCGATCAGTTCAATCATTTTTTCGGCACATTCGGCATCTGGACAGCGGACGATGTTGCTTTCTACTTGTTCTAAGGTAACAGTGTCCGGGTCGGCGACACATTCTAAGTCTTTGATGCGTTTGACGTAGCCGACTATTTCGACTCCTGCTGCTTGTTTGAGAATTTTTTTAGCGATGGCCCCTGCTGCTACTCTACCTATTGTCTCTCTCGCCGAACTGCGACCTCCGCCTTGCCAGTTACGAATTCCGTACTTAGCATCGTAGGTAGCGTCAGCGTGGGAAGGGCGGTAAGTTGTCGCCATTTCGCCGTAATCTTGGGGGCGAGTGTCTTGATTGCGGACTAAAATTGCGATCGGCGTTCCCAAAGTTTTGCCTTCAAACACCCCTGACAGAATTTCGCAGGTATCTGCTTCTTTGCGGGGGGTAGTAATTTTGCTTTGGCCGGGGCGGCGACGATCGAGTTCGGCTTGAATTTCCGATGCGTCGATCGACACCAGGGGCGGGCAACCGTCAATTACTACTCCCACACCGCCGCCGTGAGATTCCCCAAATGTCGAGATCCGAAATAAATGCCCAAAGGTATTGCCCATTATGCTTTGCCCTGAAACTTAATAATTTTTAGCTTAAATGGAATAGAGATTTACTGTATTTCTGAAAAATATACCATTGACGAGTAGGCGACACGCGATCGCCCCACAGCATCACTCCCTTCCCACCCCTAGAAGAATATCTACCAGGGAGAGAGGGAGAGACAGAGAATAGGAGATATCTGGAAACACACTTAAATTCATCCGTGTCTCCGTGTCCGAATCCGTGTTGTGTCTTCCTTCTTCTTTAGTCTTCGTGTTCTTCAAAAGGATCTCTCAATTCCTTAGACGGGGGACCGAAAGCGGTGTAGATCGAGAAACCGGTGATTGCCACCAGACACACGCCCAGAGAAATGCCGAGAACTGCTGCAGGTTCCATATTTTTGATCGATTATGAGTGATCCACTCTATAATATTACAAAAAATAACAATCCGTCTGAAAGTCTAGTGATTTTAGGCGCTCTACGGTATGGCAACCAACCCCCACTCCCCGTTGTCCGAGTCCCGTTCCCGCATTTCTGAGAAATTGCGATCGCAATTAGCGGTGAAAATATGTCAAACTTCTCTGTAGAGATTCATTGCAGGTGACTTATGGCACAACGAACTTGGTTAGGAGATATACTCAAACCCCTTAACTCAGAGTACGGCAAGGTGGCTCCTGGTTGGGGCACCACGCTGTTGATGAGCGTTTTCATTGGACTGTTTTTCGTGTTCTTGTTGATTATTTTGCAAATCTACAACTCTTCTCTGATTCTGGAGAGTGTGGATATGGATTGGTCGAGCCTAGGCCGCTAAAAATTGATCGCAAAACAGTAAGGCTAAAAGTAAAAGCTGAGGGTTGAGGAGAAAGGGCAAAAGCTAAGTTTTCCCGTTTTTCCTTACCCTTTCCGATTACTTTTGCCATAAATAAACAAGAAGTAACTAAACAAATTGCTGGAGAAAAACCATGAATATTTTTGGCATTGGTTTGCCCGAAATGGCCGTTATTTTTACGATCGCCCTATTGGTATTCGGTCCGAAAAAATTACCTGAAATCGGCAGAAGTATGGGGAAGGCAATTCGGGGCTTTCAAGATGCTTCGCGGGATTTTGAGTCGGAGTTCACGCGGGAAGCTAAGCAGTTAGAAGAAGCAGTAGCAACTAGCAGCAAACCGGAAACTGAAAAACTCACGGCGGCTACTCCCAAGGAAGATAGCACAGACAGTTAAATGAACAACACTCAGAAGTCGGAAACACCAGCGGAGTTAGTGATTCCCCAGCTAATTGTTGGGTTAGGCAATCCCGAACCTAAATACGATCGCACCCGACACAACATAGGCTTTAATGCTGTCGATGCCTTGGCTAAATCTTGGCAGATTTCCCTGTCGGAAAATCGCAAATTTCAAGGCATATTTGGCGAGGGAAACCGGCCGCGGGGACAGAAAATCCGCTTGCTGAAACCGCTTACTTACATGAATCTCTCCGGTCAAGCGATTCGGGCGGCGACGGATTGGTACAAAATACCTGCGGAGTCGGTATTAGTAGTATACGATGATATGGATTTGCCGATCGGGAAATTGAGAATGCGGCTTGCCGGTTCTGCCGGCGGACACAACGGCATGAAATCCACAATTTCTCATTTGGGTACAGACAAATTTCCCCGGTTGCGGATTGGCATCGGCAAACCTCAAAACGATCCTGCTAAAAATGAGAAAGATACGATTTCCTTCGTGTTAGGAAAGTTTTCCTCAGAGGAAAGTCAGTTAGTAGAAAAAGTGCTTAAACTGGTTGTAGAAGCTGTGGAACTAAGTCTGCACCAAGGAGTAGAAAAAGCCATGAGCCTTTACAATAGTCGCACAATTGCAGAAACAAACGCGGAAACAAAAAGGTGAGTTCGAGACGTTTGCCTGAAACAACTGCATATGTCCGGGTTACTGGCCAATCTTGGCAAAAAGGCACGATTGAGGGTGAAGTGACTGCCGGGAATTTTGAGTGGCAGTTTCAGTGGCGTTTCACGTCAGAAAAAACACTGATACTTGAGCCTTCTCAGGGTAGGGCATTGATTCAGGAACCGCTGCACCGTTTTCTGGAAAAATGGGATTATCAATTAGAACCAGGTGGGGATTATTCGTTTACGGTTCGGGCTCAGTTTTAAAATCTTGGTAATGGGAAATGTGGCAAAGGTAATCGGGAATAAAAACTTCCTTTAGTAGGATATCCCGCTTCCAGTAATTCTTTAATTAATCACGGGAAATGGCTGTAATGGGAAATTGGGAAACGGCGAGCGAGAAGGCAAACTTTCTCTAGTAGGAGGTCCCGATTCCAGTAATTCTTTAATTAAAGCAGGTGGCGTCCCTTCTCGGTAAGCCCCGCAATAATACATTGTCAAAACAGCTTTGTAAGCCCAGTGATTGGAAGGTACATCGGTAAAAGGATTTGGCAGAGTTTCAGCCTGATTCTGCACGCAAGCATTGAGAATTTGTTCTGGCGCTGTCTGCACTTGAACTAAAGAATTATTTGGCTTGAGTGGTGCGGTATTTTGTGCGTTTGCAGGAGCTAACAAACCTGTATAAATTAACACTGTAGTAGTGGCAAAGATGCTGAGTTTCATAAGTTTATAAATTTCTGAATAAGTTGGGTGGTAGTGAGGACTAAAGTCCTCAAAGCTGTGGGAAATAAGGAGTCTTCGTCCTTACTACAAACCTTTGGAATGTTCAGACATTTTTCGCATTCCCAAAGCCAAGAAAGTCAAAAACAACAGCCCGATCGCCCCAGCTAGCGGGTTGCCGTTAACTCCTGTCACCCAGTCGGGAACCGATGCCGAATATCGCACTAACCGCCCGATGTTAATCATGTAATATCCCCAGACTAAACCTGCATGAAGCCCGATCGACAAACCGAGGCGATTTTGGCGCGATCTTTTTCCCCAAACCAGAATCAAACCCAGCAACAACAACCCCGGAAACTGCGGCCAACTCCCCAGCATTGCCGCCACAGGTTTGATAAAATGAGATAGGGCAAACACCAGGCTATCCGCCCACAGAGATATTTTATAATTGTAATCCCGCTGCAACTCGTCCAGCAACCAACCCCGGAATACCAACTCCTCGGCAAAACCGACTCCAAGGGCGCTTAACAGCCCTTCTGCGATGATTCTCGGCAAATTATCAGAATTTTGCCACGCGACTAAGCCGAACAGCCCTTGTACCGCAAATAAGCTGAAAGTGAGCAAAAGCCCGATCGCCAATCCAATTAAAAGCTCAAAACCGTTTTTTCGCGTATTGATTAAACCGTAACTTTTGAGTAATTGGGTTTGTCCGTAAACCTGTTTTCCCCAGCGCGGCACTAGGAACAGAAACTCAGTAAACAACAATCCCATTGTCAGAATAGTTGCTAGGTTACTATCTTTAACTAAAAGATAAATTGGTGCGGCTAGCGGCAGCCAAATTGCTAGCAAGATTAATAGGAAAATTATTACACGTAAAGGAAATGGATAACTGGCTATTATTTGGAGGCGGTTAATCATTGTTGTAAATTAAACAGGTTTTACATGATATCTGTAGGGACACAGCATTGCTGTCTCCCTACCCGGATTCTAAACACGCCATTGCCGTAGGCCTAATGTACAAAGCAGACGGAAAAAGCTAGAATAGCATCGTATCGGTTGAAACTTTAAGTGAAGCAAAGCTATAACATCAGGTAACAATGACTGAAGCCTCGGATTTTTCCAATGTCGATCGAGAATTAGATGACACAATTTTAAGCTTCGCAGACATTCAGGCAGAACTCAACCTGCGCCACGCTAAAGATGCTCTGCGAGATATAGTAGAAAATCTCGACTTGACAGTTCAAGAGCGAACTGGACTGGAACCGGAAATTGGCGGATTGGAGAAAATGCTCGACAAGCTAGAGCGCGCTTGCGTGCAAATAGCTGTGTTTGGGATGGTGGGAAGGGGAAAATCTTCGGTTTTGAACGCGCTGCTAGGTCAAAATGTGTTTGAAACTGGCCCAACTCACGGGGTGACTCGCACGACGACTATCGGTCAGTGGGATGTCGGAGAGGGAATTGATAAGAATTTGCCCGATCGACTTTCGCCAGTTATTTACCGTTTGTCGCAAGTTGAATTAATCGACACTCCGGGAATAGATGAAGTTGACGGCGAAACTCGCGAACTTTTAGCCCGCCGCGTTGCTCAACAAGCTGATTTGATTTTGTTTGTGGTGGCTGGCGACATTACGAAGGTGGAATACGCAGCACTTTCGCAGTTGCGGGAAGCCGGAAAACCGATGTTATTAGTGTTTAATAAAATTGACCAGTATCCTGATGCAGACAGGTTGGCAATTTATCATAAAATTCGAGACGAGCGCGTAAGAGAATTGTTGTCTCCCGATGAAATTGTGATGGCGGCGGCTTCGCCTTTGACGGCGAGGGCGGTGCGCCGTCCCGACGGAAGTATGGGCGTGCAAATGACTCGCAGTTTGCCACAAGTGCAAGATTTAAAATTAAAGATTTTGGAGATTTTAGACCGAGAAGGCAAATCTTTGGTCGCCCTGAATACGATGCTCTGTGCGGGGGATATTAACGAGCAGTTGGTGCAGCGAAAAATGGAGATTCGAGATGACGCGGCTAATCGAATTATCTGGAACGGGGTAATGACTAAAGCTGTGGCGATCGCACTTAATCCAATTACTGTAGTTGATATTCTTAGCGGTGCGGTAATTGATGTGGTGATGATATTAACTTTATCTAAAGTTTACGGCATTGCGATGACGGAAGCGGGCGCGGTGGAATTGCTGCAAAAGATTGCGATTAGTATGGGGGGGATTACAGCCGGTGAATTGTTGGCTAATTTTGGCTTGAGTTCTTTGAAAGGATTCTTGGGTTTGGCGACGCCAGCGACGGGGGGTTTGGCTTTAGCGCCTTATTTGTCTGTGGCGGTGACGCAAGCTGCGATCGCGGGGGTTTCTTCCTACGGTATCGGTCAAGTTACTAAGGCTTATTTGGCTAATGGTGCTTCTTGGGGAGATGATGGGCCAAAGGCTGTTGTGAGCAAGATTTTGTCTTCTTTGGATGAGGAGTCTATTTTAAATCGGATTAAGGAAGAGTTGCGGGCTAAGTTGGATTTGGGAAGTGTGGAAAAACAGAAATCTTAGCGATCGGCTGTTTTACGTTGACCCAGCAATCCTGGCGCAGCCCTGCCGCAATCCGGCAGGGGTTTAAACCCCTACCTCAAAGCTAAATTTGTGTGAAGACACTTTAACAAATTATTAGGATAACAACCTGTTACCAATTACCAATTATTGCTGTATCTTACTAACTCATGACTTAGGCAATTGGCAGAGGTTGGGCGATTGCGGCAAATAAGGTGTGCTATGCACACCCTACTCTAATTCCGCGAAGGCGGACTTTGTTTGTGTAGCCGCCAATTCGATTCGGCGGGTTAAGATCGAATTGTTAATCCGAATTCGATTGGGCGGCTTAACATCGAGTTTTTAACCCTAATTCGCTCCTATTTATAACCTCTATTTTTCTCCGACCAAATGCGGGTTGGTAGTCCCCAAACATAGACAAATCCTTCAGCAGCTTTGTGATCGAATTCGTCTTCTGCGCCGTAGGTTGCTAAGTCGAAACTGTACAGGGAATTTTCCGATTTGCGGCCAACAATCGTCGCATTTCCTTTGAATAGCTTGAGCCGCACGGTTCCAGTTACTCGCTTTTGCGTGTCCTGAATAAATGCGTCTAAAGCGGTTTTCAAAGGATTGTACCAAAGACCGTTGTAAATCATTTGGCTGTAGGTTTCTTCGATGCCGCGTTTGTACCGCGTCACATCTGCTGTCAGCGTCAAACTTTCTAAGTCTCGGTGCGCCTGCATCAAAACTAAAATCGCTGGTGTTTCGTAAATTTCCCGCGATTTAATCCCGACTAAGCGGTTTTCAATCATGTCAATTCGGCCGACTCCGTGGTTTCCAACTATTTCGTTTAGTTGGGAAATTAAGGCGACTGGTGATAAATTTTGGTCGTTCAAAGTGACAGGATTTCCGCAATCGAAACCGATTTCTATGTATTCGGGTGTGTCGGGAGTTTGTTCGATCGCCTTTGTCATCAAATAAACTTCTTCCGGCGGTTCCGCCCAAGGATCTTCCAGGATTCCGGCTTCGATTGCCATTCCTAATAAGTTGCGATCGATACTGTAAGGAGAAGACTTTTTCACGGGCGACGGAATACCGCATTTCTCGCCGTATGCGATCGTTTCCTCGCGGCTCATTTTCCACTCCCGCGCAGGTGCTAAAATCTTAATCTTGGGGTTTAGCGCGCCGATCGACACATCGAACCGCACCTGATCGTTTCCTTTACCGGTGCAACCGTGGGCGATCGCATCTGCACCGTATTTTTCTGCAGCTTCTACTAACAATTTAGCAATCAGCGGGCGAGCGAGGGCGGTCGAAAGGGGATAACGGTTTTCGTAAAGTGCGTTAGCTTGAATCGCTGGAAACGCATAGTCTTTGACAAATTCTTCGGTAGCATCAATAACTAAAGATTCCGAAGCACCGGATGCTAAAGCTTTTTTGCGGATCGGTTCTAATTCGTCTCCCTGTCCCAAATCCGCAGCCAGAGTAATTACCTCTTCCACACCCCACTCGTTTTTGAGGTAAGGAATGCAGACGGAGGTATCGACTCCGCCGGAATATGCTAGCACAACTTTTTTAGCGCGACTCATTGCTATTTACATCCTGAATTTAACTGACATCTTGCACCCTTGTCACTAAGCTTTTCAGGGCGGGCTAGATGCCCACACCACAAAAAAATATCATTTTTGTGGAACAGGCATCTTGCCTGTTCTTGAGAATGGTGCCTAATGTGAGGTTTAACCGACTTTTCATTATGCACCTAATTGAGATCGATTCTTGTCAGAAATAGCACAGATTTATATATTCTTTTTTTGCTAAACTTGGCTATTTCGCGGGGGAGTTGCTGCGAAAAATCTGCTACCGTGGGATACGGTAACTGTGGAGATGGGGAAAAACCGTGTTTTTTAGTGTTGTGATTCCGACGTACAATCGTAAACCGATTTTGGCAAAATGTCTACTGGCTTTGGAAAATCAGCAGTTCGGTGAGATTGTCAGAGAGTATGAAGTAATTGTGGTGGACGACGGATCGACCGACGGGACGCTGGAGTGGTTGGCTGCAGATGCTGAGTTGTTGCCTCATGTGCGATCGATCGCTCAATGTCACCAAGGCCCCGCGGCTGCCCGGAATTTGGGCGTTGAAGATGCCAAGGGCGATACGATTATTTTTATTGACAGCGATTTGGTGGTAACAGAGCATTTTTTGCAAGCACACGCAGATGCTTTACTACAGGGTTACAAAGATACTGATGCTGTTTTTACTTACGGCAGCGTGATTAACACTTGCAATTTCGAGAATCCTACTTCGGAACCTTACAAAATCACCGATTTTTCGGCGGCTTATTTTGCTACGGGAAATGTTGCCATCGCGCGCCACTGGCTGCTGGCTGCTGGACTTTTTGACACTCGCTTTCAACTGTACGGATGGGAAGACTTAGAATTGGGTGTTAGGTTGAAAAAATTAGGTTTGAAACTGATTAAATGTCCGGCGGCCGTGGGTTATCACTGGCATCCACCTTTTAGTTTAGAGCAAATTCCGGGCATGATTGACCGAGAAATTCAGCGCGGGAGAATGGGAGTTTTGTTTTATCAAAAGCACCCTAATTGGGAAGTGCGGATGATGATTCAAATGACTGTTTTGCACCAAATACTGTGGGGAGTTTTATCATTAGGTGGGATGCTAAACGAGCGGACGATGACTCCTTTTTTGCAGTGGTTGATTGACCGAGGTAAGCCGCAGTTAGCTTTAGAAATCGCTCGGATTTTTCTGAATTGGTATAACGTGAAAGCCGTGTACGCCGCTTGTGGGGAATTGCAGGTCGAGACAAAGATACCATAAATCAGCCGGACGGTGCAAATAAAATATAAGATATTGTAGGAGTGTTTCAGGGCCCATTGGTGTCAACTTAAGCTCAAATGTAGTAACGGTATACTGGTTGACACTTATGCCTAAATTCTCCTAGCCTTGCTTAAGAAACGGGATTTACCGGACTCAAGACTTGGATACAAACCAGAGAAACAAAGGATTTTAGTCTTAAGTTGACACCACTGATCGGGGGGTGTTTTAATTGTCATTTCGACTAAGGATATTTGCTTAGAAAACACAATAGCGAGCCACCAGGTAAAGGCAGGCGAAACCCGGTTCTAGACATTGTAAAAATTTTACCTTTAATCAAAGTTGCTTGCGGAGCCTGTGATTTGAGGAATCTCGGCTGTTTTGTTGATGGGGTGCGATAATTAAATTTTCACACATTTTCCCACTCTTCTTATTTTTGATATAATTACAGATAATTTAGGAGTGTGCTATCTACCCAAGAGTTGTGCTGGTTTACCTGAAAGTGTTAGCTACAAACGGTTAATGACTTAAAACTATTCCCACAGGAAAAATTTGAATAATTTGAGGGTCTGCTGTGAATACAACTGATGAGAAAAATCCCAGACGAGAAACAATTAGACTTCCCAACACTGCTTTACAAGAAAATATTTTAATGGTGGACGACAATCCAGAAAGCTTGCGACTTGTATCCCGGCTTTTGTCTAAGCGGGGATATAAAGTGCGGCCGACACGAGATGGCAAATTGGCCCTCAACTTTGCTGTATCGAGTCCACCGGATTTGATTTTGCTGGACATCATGATGCCCGGTATGGATGGCTATCAAGTCTGCGAACAGCTAAAAGCGTCTCCGAAAACGAAAAATATTCCTGTGATCTTTATCAGCTCTTTAAATGAAGTTTTTGATAAAGTCAAAGCTTTTTCGCTGGGGGCGGTAGACTACATTACTAAACCGTTTGAAATAGAAGAAGTCGTAGCTCGCGTCGAAAATCAACTGCTGCTCAGTCGGCTTTCTAAAGAAATTTTAGCGAAAAATGTGCTGTTAGAAGCTGAAATAGAAGAACGTAAGCGGATCGAAGCACAACTACGAGAAAGCCAGCACTGGCTGTCGGCAGTAATTAAAACGAATCCTAATCTATTGTACGTTTACGATTTGATAGAAGAGAGAAGTCTCTACGTCAACCGCGAAATTTATAGCGATATTGGCTACACGTTTGAAGAAATACACCAGATGGCAGCCACATTTATTCCTAAGTTAATACACCCTGACGATATCCCTGGATTCTTAGAACAAAGAAAAAAAATTGCGACAGCAAAAGATGGCGAAAGCTTTGATTTTGAATACCGGATACAGCACAAGAATGGTGAATATCGGTGGTTTTGCAGCCGGGAGAGCGTGTTTGCCAGAACAGCGCAGGGCCAACCTTGGAAAATTCTGGGAACTGCTGCTGAAATTAGCGATCGCAAACAAGCAGAACTCGAACTTAAAACAGCTTTAGCTGCTTTGGAACGGCAAATCAAGCAAAGATTTCTTCTAGAAACAATTACTCTCGAAATCCGCTACAGCTTAAATCCCGAGCAAGTTTTTCAAACCGCGGCGGCCCAAATAGGCCGAATTTTTAATGCCGATTGCTGCTTGATTCACACCTACACAGAAAACCCAGTTCCCCGAATTTTTAATGTCGCTGAGTACAGAAAAGGCCCATCACAATCACTTTTAGATTTAGAAATCCCCGTACAGGGCAATCCTCACGTTCAGTTTTTATTGTCCCAAGATCAAGCTGTAGTTTCTGACGATGTTTTTTCCGAACCCCTGCTAGAAAACGTCAGAGATTTGTGCTGTCAAATAGGTTTGAAGTCGCTGATATCCATCCGCACTTCCTACCAGGGAAAAGCCAACGGAATGATATGCTTGCACCAGTACGATAGCCCGCGTCACTGGACACAAGATGAGATCAGATTATTGAACGCTGTGGCGGCACAGATGGGAATTGCGATCGCTCAAGCCAATCTTCTCGAACAAGATAAACAACAGCGACTTAAACTTCAACAGAGCGAAGCTAGTCTAGCAGCAGCCCAGAAAATTGCCCATATCGGCAGTTGGGAATTTGATTTAGTCACCCATAAAATTACTTGGTCAGAAGAAGTATTCCGCATTTTTGGTCTTGACTCAACTGCAACTGAACCGACATCTGCCCAACTTTTAAAGATGTGTCATCCCCGCGACAGACACTTGTTTCAAAAAACTGTCACCCTCACTATCTCACAAGGCATTTCCTACAAAAGAGAGTTCCGATTTTTTCATACTAGCGGTCAAATCATATACGTGGAAGGAAGGGGAGAAGCGGTTTTTAACGAAACCGGGGAAGTAATCAAACTTTTGGGAACAGTAATGGATATTAGCGATCGCAAACAAGCCGAAGTTGCTTTGCTTCTTAGTGAAGAACGTTTTGAGCTGGCATTTGAAGGCAGTGCGATGGGATTGTGGGATTGGAATCTGGTCACGGCAGAAGTCTATTTTAATTCGCGGTGGAAAACGATGCTAGGATATGAAGTAGAGGAAATAGAAAATAAAATCGCATCGTGGGAGCAACTGGTACATCCAGAGGATTGGCATCCGGTTAAAGCAGCGCTAGATGCTCACCTAGAAGGCAAAGAGCCGACTTACGAAAAGGAATTTCGGATGCTGACAAAATCCGGCGAGTGGAAGTGGATTTTGAGTCAAGCGAAGGTGATGGAACGCGACGCTTCGGGAAATCCTGTGCGGATGACGGGCACGCATATCGATATTAGCGATCGCAAACAAGCCGAAGCAGATTTGCTGCTTAGCGAACTGCGAGAACGGGAAAAAGCGCAACAGTTAGAACAAACTCTGGAATACTTAAAAAATGCTCAATCCCAGCTCATTCAATCCGAAAAAATGTCAAGTATCGGGCAAATGGTAGCGGGAGTTGCCCACGAAATTAATAACCCTGTCAACTTCATCTACGGCAATATTCTTCCCGCCAAACAGTACGCTGGCGATTTAGTAAAATTGCTCAGCCTTTATCAGCAACACTATCCCGCACCAGTTCCCGAAATAGCTCAAGAATTGGCAGAAATCGAGGTAGATTTTATCGCTGACGATTTTCCGAAAATCATGGCTTCAATGCAAGAAGGTGCTAATCGAATTAAGCAGATAGTGCTGTCTTTGCGAAACTTTTCGAGACTTGACGAAACAGAGCGCAAAGTAATAGACATTCATGAAGGGATAGAAAGCACTTTGGTGATTTTGCAGCACCGATTGCAGTCACAGCAAAAACGTCGGGAAATTCAACTTATTAAAAATTACGGCACACTGCCAAAAGTCGAGTGTTATCCGGCTCAATTAAACCAGGTATTTATGAATTTGTTGTTGAATGCGATCGACGCTGTGGAAGAGTCATCAGCAAGCTGTACTTGCAAAGTTAACCAAATTCGCATTGTTACTGAAGTCAGCCGAAAAAACCAAGTGTGTGTGCGGATTTCTGACAGCGGGCCCGGTATCCGTCCCGAAGTTCAGTCAAGGATATTTGACCCGTTTTTTACTACCAAACCGATCGGCAGCGGCACTGGTTTGGGGTTGTCGATTAGTTACCAAATTGTTAAACACAGGCACGGCGGTAAGTTGGAGTGTCATTCAGAAGTTGGCCGGGGAACAGAATTTGCGATCGAACTTCCGATTTCGCAAAAGTTGAAAATTAACAGCTAGGATAAGCTGTTATATCCTGTCCGGCCAATTAACCATAATTATTGTAGGGGCGAGTCCACCAACAATCTCTAATATCAGCCTGAGACGACCGTAAACCCGCCCCGATCGTCCAATTGGGGGCAATTGAACGGAAACCATATTAATCGTCTATCAGAACCTATTTTAGGTTGCGTCATAACCTGGCATTATCTCCAGTATTTCTTGCTAACAGTCTGTGATTTAGTATAATTTAATCCTAAGGCTGATATAATAAAAAGTTAGCCTTAAAAGCCTCCAGACGTTACGCTGCTAAAATTAGTAGTGAATATTACAGTTGCTCTTATACAAACTCTGTCAACATACGTCTGCTGTAGCGTCTACCACATTTTTACTGAATTATGACTGACTCAATTCGCTTCCTCATGTGTGCTCCTGACCACTACGATGTGGATTACGTGATTAATCCGTGGATGGAGGGCAACGTACACAAATCATCGCGCGATCGCGCCGTCGAACAGTGGGAAAAACTCTACCACGTCCTCAAAGACAACGCGGTGGTAGACCTCGTACCGCCCGCAAAAGGCTGGCCGGATATGGTTTTCACCGCAAACGCAGGCTTACTTTTAGGCAATACCTTCGTCCTCAGCCGTTTCTATCACAAAGAACGCCAAGGCGAAGAGCCCTATTTCAAAGCATGGTTTGAAAGCAAAGGTTTCACGGTGCACGAACTCCCGAAAGACTTGCCGTTTGAGGGCGCTGGCGATGCTTTGCTCGATCGCGAAGGACGCTGGTTGTGGGCCGGATACGGCTTCCGTTCCGAACTCGACTCGCACCCGTTACTAGCAAAATGGCTCAACATAGAAGTGCTTTCGCTGCGTTTAGTTGACGAACGTTTCTATCACCTAGACACCTGTTTTTGTCCCCTGACAGGTGGCTATTTGCTCTACTATCCAGCAGCATTTGACTCCTACTCCAACCGCTTAATTGAAATGCGAGTTGCGCCGGAAAAACGCATTGCCATTGAAGAAGCAGATGCCGCCAATTTTGCCTGCAATGCCGTCAATATTGACAAAGTAGTGGTAATGAACAAGGTTAGCGAAGCCTTGAAAACTCGCATTACTCAGGCAGGTTTTCAAGTAATTGAAACGCCGATGACCGAATTCCTGAAAGCGGGCGGCGCCTGTAAGTGTTTGACGCTGCGGGTAACGGAACCGATTCAAGAAGATGGATCGCCAAACGTGATGGTAGAAAGCCGCACAATTCGCATGGAAGGTCACTTGCTCGATGCTGGTTTAATCAGCCGCGCTTTAGACTTAATTATCGAAAACGGCGGCAGTTTCCAAGTGCTCAATTTCAATTTAGGAGAGCAGCGGCAAAGCACGTCATCTGCAGACGTTAAAGTTTCGGCTCCTTCCCACGATGTGATGGAAGAAATCATGGGAATGCTGATTGACTTGGGTGCAGTTCCTCCGCCGCAAGAGATTTGCGACGCTATTTTAGAGCCGGTAGTGCAAGATGGCGTCGGCCCCGACGACTTTTATGTGAGTACGATTTATCCCACGGAAGTGCGGGTAAATAACCAGTGGGTGAAGGTAGAAAATCAGCGGATGGATGGAGCAGTAGCTATTACAGAAACGGCAGAAGGCCCAGTGGCTAAATGCAAATTATTGCGCGATTTAAAAGTAGGAGAAAAAGTCGTTGTAGATGTAGTGGGTATCCGCACAATCCGCAAAACAGAATCGCGGGAACAGCGCAATTCTCAAGAATTCAGCTTTATGTCGGGCAGCGTTTCTAGCGAGCGGCGCGTAGAATTGGTAGTGGAACAAGTAGCGTGGGAATTGCGCCAAATTCGCGATCGCGGTGGCAAAGTTGTAGTTACGGCGGGGCCTGTTGTCATCCATACCGGCGGTGGCGAACATTTAGCGCATTTGATTCGTGAAGGTTACGTGCAAGCTTTGTTAGGTGGAAATGCGATCGCAGTTCACGACATGGAACAATCGAATATGGGAACCTCTTTAGGGGTTGACATGAAACGTGGCGTAGCTGTGCGCGGCGGACATCGGCATCACTTGAAAATAATTAACACTGTGCGGCGTTACGGGAGTATTGCAAAAGCTGTTGAAGCAGGCCTGGTTACTAACGGTGTGATGTACGAGTGCGTGAAGAACAATATACCGTTTTCTCTTGCCGGTTCAATCCGCGATGACGGGCCACTTCCCGACACGCAAATGGATTTAGTTAAGGCTCAAGAAGAATATACTGAGCTGTTACGCGGTGCGGATATGGTGTTAATGCTGTCGTCTATGCTGCACTCAATTGGTGTGGGAAATATGACGCCGGCGGGTGTGAAGATGGTGTGTGTGGACATTAATCCGGCGGTGGTGACGAAATTGAGCGATCGGGGCTCGATCGAATCTACTGGAGTTGTCACTGATGTGGGATTGTTCCTGAGTTTGTTGGTGAATCAATTGGATAAATTGACTAGCCGCCATCATGTAACTCAATCTGTTTAGATTTAGCGAGTAGGGTGCGCGCGGCGCACCTTACTAAACTCCGATAAATCTTGAGCGCCAAATCAAGAGTACAGGAATTAATAGACCTAAAAAATTGTATTTTGGCACGCAGGAATGAAGATACCCTAGCAATTATCGATGAATTAGAGGGTATCAGTAAACAGGCTAATTTGCGGAATATTTTTTTTTTCCTAATTCTGCTAATCTATCTATTGTGTCTCTAAAATTCAAAAGCTTGCAGCCTTTTAGATCTAACTGAGTAATTATGTGATGGGGACTTAAAATCATCATGGATGAAACTCTAGGAAAAGTATCGCCGCCGACAAAAGAACCTTGTTCTATATATCCTCGCGTACCCGGTATTGACTGCGGCAACTTTCAACACATTTTTACGATGCCTCACGTTACGGAGAATTTAATGCAGCAACTGATTGAAGATTTGAGCCAAGACGGAGCCTTTGAAGAGCCTGAAGAGGTATTACGATCGCACACAGAGGAAATTGCCGCTGAAACGAATGCTCGAAAACTGGTTTATGTTCCTCATATCGGACGTGGCTTTAAGTAGTTGCTTTCGGTTTTGACTCCGGGGTGAATCTGCCCAAGCGTTATGTTTTTACCCATCTTAAGGGCTAGAAGGTCTGCCGATGCTGTTTCAACCTTTAAACACGATTGCTACTCGAATTGCTCGGGCAGTTGCTCTTGGTGGGTATATGTCCTCCCCATCTCAATCTTCTCAATTTAAAGGCTCGCTGACCCGCGAAACCTTAATTAAGATGACCCTTCGCATCGCTACGATCGTGGTCATCTCAACGGCGATTAGTTATTGGCATTTGATTTCGCACTTGGAATCGCAAACCCTGGGACAATTAGAAAAATATATCGTGCAGCGAGGACAGCGAGAAAGTACGCTTTTTAAACTCGCCCAAGATAACCATGCGATTTTCAAAAGCGAATTTCTCGCTCGACTGCAAGAACTGGGGAACGACGATCCGCAACAGAGATTCGATCGACTCTTTGAAACGCAAGCAGATGGAACAACTCGCCTGCGTCCAGAATTTTTCTACGGTCAGAAAACTGCAGACGGCGCGATCGAAAAAAATACCTCTGGCATTATTGGCAAAAACGTCAAAATTACGCCGGATTTGCGCCGTCGGATGGTCGTAGCCTACGATTTGATAAACAGTTACGGTCCAGCTTGGAGCAATCGCTTCATCAACCTCTACGTTTCCACTCCCGAAAACATCAATGTCGTTCGCTGGCCCGGAACTCCTTGGGGATTAGATGCTAATGCTGACATAGATATGACTCAAGAAGAGTGGGTTTACGTTGCAGATTTTCAACATAACCCCAGTCGAAAAACCGCATGGACGGGCTTGTATTACGACGAGGTGGCAAAAGCGTCAATGGTTTCTTGCGAAACGCCCGTCGATATTAACGATCGCCATTTAATTACGATCGGACACGATATTTTAGTCAACGAACTGTTCGATCGCGCGATTAACGAGCGCCTTTCCGGAGCCTACAATCTAATTTTCCGCGAAGATGGCCGTCTAATTGTTCATCCAGAACGCATGGCCGAAATTCAGCAAAAAGGAGGTCTATTCGATATTTTGACTTCCAGCGATCGCCACATTCAACAAATCTTTAAGTTGGTCACAAACGCGCCGTCGGGTCAAATTGTCCTGGAAAATACTCAGGATCGGGAATACTTAGCCATCACTCGGCTCGAAGGACCCAACTGGTATTTTGTAACCGTCTATCCTAAAGCACTTCTGTCGGAGTTGGCAGGCGATACCGCTCGCTTTATTTTGCTTCTGGGAGGGCTTTCCTTGCTGGTTGAAATTACCGTCCTATTTTTCGTCTTACAACAGCAAGTGGCTCAACCTTTAAAAAAATTGATCGAGGCTACCGAGAAAGTTTCGGCGGGCAACTTTGACACTCAACTCAACATTGCCCGACAGGACGAACTCGGTCGTCTCGCTTATTCCTTTAATACGATGGCTCGGGAAGTGCAAACTCGCGAAATGAGTCTTCAGCAAGCTAACCGACTCAAAGACGAATTCCTAGCCAATACCTCCCACGAATTGCGGACTCCTCTCAATGGAATTATTGGCCTGGCAGAATCGCTCATCGACGGTGCAACAGGAGAGTTACCGTCTGCAACTCATTCCAATCTCGCCATGATTATCTCCAGCGGCCGCCGTTTGGCAAGTTTAGTTAATGATATCTTGGACTTTTCAAAACTGCGCCACAAAAATCTGGAACTGCAACTCAAACCTGTCGATCTGCGATCGATTGCTGATGTGGTTCTTACCCTGAGCCAACCTCTCGTTGGTGGTAAGGACATACAACTGGTAAATGCTATTCCAGAGACTCTTCCTCCCGCCAACGCCGATGAAAACCGCCTGCAACAAATCTTCCATAATTTGATCGGTAATGCCATCAAGTTTACTGAAAGCGGGACAGTGGAAGTTTCAGCAGCAATGGTCGAGCGATCGGGAGGAAACGAGGCAGATCGGGACAAAGAACAACTTGCAATTACTATCTCCGACACGGGGATTGGCATCCCAGAAGATAAATTCGATCGCATCTTTGAATCTTTTGAACAAGCTGAAGGTTCGACCGCGAGAGAGTATGGAGGAACGGGTTTAGGACTTGCTGTAACCAAACAACTCGTCGAACTTCATGAGGGGAAGATTTACGTCAAATCGGAAGTTGGGAAAGGCTCTCAATTTACCGTAACTTTACCGATTGCTCGCGGTTCTGCGGCACAGAGTCGCTCCGTTCCGGCAGTCTCCGAGAGTCAAAGTTCGATTTCGTTAGCAACGCAAAACGTAACATATCGCCAAGACTCGATCGAGGGGAACAAACCCACGATTAAGGTTTTGATTGTCGATGACGAACCGATTAATCGTCAGGTTTTGATTAATCATCTTTCTGTGTACGGCTACACCATTACTCAAGCAAGCAACGGACTGGAAGCGATCGCGCTGATGGAAGGCGGTTTAAAACCCGATGTCGTTCTGCTGGATGTGATGATGCCCAAAATGACGGGTTACGAAGTAACGAAAAAACTACGAGAACGCTTCTCCAGCACCGAACTGCCGATTTTGCTCCTCACGGCTAAAACTCAAGTTCAAGATATTGTTATGGGTTTGAATATCGGGGCCAACGACTATTTAGCGAAACCCATCGCTAAAGATGAATTGATTGCTCGCATCGACACTCAAATCAATATGCGTAGCTTGAGAACGGAAAACCTGCGCCTGGCTGCCGAACTCGATATCGCGAAACAACTGCAACAAATGGTGCTGCCTAAAGCTGAAGAACTTCAAGCCATTGCAGGGTTAGAAATAGCTGGTTTCATGGCACCTGCTGATGAAGTAGGTGGTGATTATTATGATATACTTTATACTGATGATATTGTCACTATTGGGATTGGTGATGTCACGGGACACGGACTCGAAAGCGGAATTTGGATGGTGATGACTCAAACGGCTGTCCGCACCCTGAAAGAAATTAAAGAACTCGATCCAGTGCGTTTTTTAGACACTCTGAATCGCACAATTTATAAAAACTTGCAGCGCATGAACTGCGATAAAAACTTAACCCTAGCTATCCTCAACTATGCCGAGGGCAGAATCAGTATCAGCGGTCAACATGAGGAAATAATTGTCGTCAGAAAAGGCGGTCAAATAGAACGGATTGACACAATAAATTTAGGGTTTCCCATTGGGTTGGATGACGACATTGCCGATCTAATTAGTGAGGAATTGGTGGAGTTAGAACCGGGGGATGGGGTGGTCTTGTACACCGATGGCATCCCCGAAGCTAGAGATATCGATCGCAAATTCTACGGATTGGAAAGACTGTGTGAAGTGGTGGGGATTAATTGGCACTTGAGTGCCGAACAAATCAAGCAAGCAGCCATTGATGACCTGCGGGGATTTATTGGAGAACAAAAGGTGTTTGATGATATTACTTTGGTGGTTCTCAAGCGCACGGATGAGAAGAACGCACAGAGTTCGGAGGGATCGCTGGCTGTTGCTTATAATTAAAAATACTTATTATTTGCGATCGCAATTCCGCTACTATCGTTGACCTACAATTATTCGAGGAAGGAATTGGAAGATGCGATCGATGAGCATTTAGCTGACTTTCCTGGTGGTGAAGACTGGAATTAAGAGATTTAACCGCAGAGGGCGCAGAGAACGCAGAGGGAGCTCCCAGAGAGATGAATAATTCCGATGAAGCGCGGATTTGATATTACTTAGGGCAATAAAAAACCTCAGACCCGCAAGTCTGAGGACCGGAGTTCCTGAAAATCGTCACTTAGCAACATTGTCGCCAATTAACAGCACAAAATACAAGAGGGGTGAAACCCAGCACGGCAGCTTTTGGCTTTTACAGGAGTATTCGCTGTGAGAGATCGAAGCGAGATATATCAGCAAGCGAGCGGTCACGTCAGCGCTCCTAAAAAACGCTTTTTATGAAATTGGGATGCTCGCAAATTCTCCCTTTCTCCACTTGCCAGCTAGGGCTCATACTACTGCTTTTTAGCTTCTACCTTTTAGGTTAGGACGGCAACCTTTCTTCCATCGGAATATAAGGAGCACCGTGAGTCCCCGTATATATTTGAGTCGGGCGGTAAATGCGGTTTGCCTCTAGCTGTTCCTTCCAGTGGGCCAACCAGCCAGCAACACGGGCGATCGCAAAAACCGGCGTAAACAAGTCCAGCGGAATTCCCATTTTTCGGTAAACCAGACCAGAATAGAAATCTACATTTGCATAAATTCCTTTGTGACCCAATTTCTCTTCAACCACTTCTTCCAACTTGACAGCAATGTCGTAATAATCGTCGTGGCCGAAGTTCTCAAACAACTGTTCTGCTAACCTCTGAAGAATAGTTGCTCTCGGATCTTTCACCTTGTAAACTCGGTGACCGAAGCCCATGATTTTGTCCTTATTTGCAACACTCTTCTCGACAAAAGCCCGCACGTTTTCTACCGAACCAATTTGCTCCAACATATCAATCACTTCTTCATTAGCTCCCCCATGCAGCGGCCCCGCCAAAGTGCCAACTGCTGAAGCAATCACTCCGTAAGGGTCTGTCAGCGTCGAAGCTGTTACCATTGCCGAAAATGTAGAGGCATTAATTGTATGTTCAGCGTGGAGAGTCAGACAAGTGTCAAAAATGCTAGCTAACAGCGGATCGGGTTCTTGCTCGTTGAGCATATAAAGAAAGTTAGCCGAGTAGTCCAAGTCATCCCTCGGTCGCACCGGGTCATTTCCCCGCCGCATTTGCTGGAACGCTGCTACCATTGTGGGAATCTTAGCTAGCAGCCGCACTACAGCTTCTCGAATGTATGCTGGGTTAGCCAGAGCTCTGCGGGAGTAGAACAAGCCCAAGGCGGCCGCTGAAGCTTGCAGGGCGTCCATGGGATGTCCTCTTTCTGGAAAGCATTTCATCATGTCCCGGATGCGATATTTGATCCGGCGGTGATAGCGAATTTCATGCTCGAAAGCTTCGAGTTCTTCCTTTGTCGGAAGTACCCCCCAGATTAATAAATATGAAGTTTCGAGAAAGGAGCTTTTCAGTGCCAGTTCCTCGATGCTAATCCCGCGATATTCCAGCAACCCTTTTTGTCCATCGACGTAGCTAATGCTGGACAAGGTGGCGGGAACACCTTCTAAACCTGGTTTGAATTCGCCGACGACCATTGCGATACCGTTTTGTGTGAGTTCAATCTACTAAAAGTACATTACCAGAAACGAAGATAGTGTCACAGTGTTGACAAATAATCATTTAATTGGGGTTCAGAAACCGGGTTTTTCAACAGACAGCCCGATCGCACCGCTGCGTATTGTCGCCCCTCAAACCCGGTTTCGCCGTCCCAGAATGCGGTTTTAAGAGGGCTGGCGCGTCCTGTTAATGTCGGGGCGGTTCGCTGTTTCTAGTGCAGCAAAAACTTGGGCGGAGTCAGCCAAAACATTTGGCTGCGGCCCACTGGGGAGCCGGTCTCCGGGAGGATTAAGCCGATGATACCTGCTTTTTTGAGAATCAGGGCATCTTGCGATCGAGCCCAAAGCAAAGTTTCTGCCCAGTGGCCTAAGTCTGGTTGGTGGCCCACCAGGGCCAAGCTGCGGCTACCTATTTCCTGCCACTGTTTGTACCACTCCAGCCAGTTTCCGATTTCTCCTGAAGGTGCCAGGGCGCCGGATTCTTCTATTTTGGAACTCAAATCGGCTGTTTGCAGGATTTGGGCGGTTTGCTGCGCCCGCAGTAGGGGACTGGTGAGAATCAAGTCAAACTGAATTTCGAGTTCGTACAGCCGTTGGGCAATTTTCCGGGTTTTACGATTGCCCTCTTTAGTCAGCGGGCGTTCTGAGTCTGTATCATATTCTTCGGGCTCGGCTGCGATACCGTGACGGATCAGATATAAATCCACTGTCGCTGTCCTTTTGATAGCTGTGCGATGGCTACGCCCCGGCTTACGCCTACGAACTTATGGGTGAAGTTTGGCGCGATCGACATCTTTTGCCTATTCTACAACTGCATTGAAATCTGCCGCCGTCATCGGGTTTGCGCTTTTGTAGCGATCGCGCCCTTGTCGTTTCGCATCGTACAATGCTCGATCGGATGCGGCTATCAGTTCATCCGGCGATTTTTCGCAGCAGGGAATCACAGTCGCAATTCCCATGCTCACAGTCACGATCGAGCTCACATCAGATTGCTCGTGAGGGATTCCCAAATCTCGGATTGCCTGACGCATCGACTCAGCAACCGCGATCGCCCCTGCAGCATCCGTACTCGGCAGGATAGCAGCAAATTCTTCGCCCCCATACCGCACAAACAAATCGGTGGAACGCTTAACCGCGGCTGCTGCGGCTTTCGCGACTTTCACCAAACAAGTATCCCCAGCTTGATGTCCGTAGCAATCGTTATATCGCTTGAAATAATCTACATCCAACATAATCAACGAAAGCTGTTGTTTGGTCTGCATCAGCCTATGCCATTCCGACTCCAATCGCTCATCAAAACAGCGGCGGTTTGCTACTTGTGTTAACCCATCTGTCGTAGCAATTAATCTTTCTCGTTCCGCCCGGTGTCTTAGCATCTCATCTGCCCGCTTGCGTTCTGTAATATCAGCAAAAGTCGTCACTACTGCATAGGGTTGAGACTGATTGAGATGGAACAGCGGTTGCGAATTAATGGAAATCCAAGTCAGCGTTTTATCCGATTTGTGAATGCCCATCACCACATTCGATCGCCCTTGTCCCGTGCGTAGGGTGAGGATTGCCGGATGCTGTTGGCCCGGGAACGGTTGGCCATCCTCCCGAACGATTCGCCAGTCTAAATCTACGGATGTGCGCCCCATCATTTGCTCGGGGGTCAGTCCGAGAATTCTTTCGGCACTAGCATTACACGCAGTAATTTGTCCGTTTGCTAGCTGGAGTACGACACCTTCTGTCATGCTTGTAATCACAGAACGATACCGTTCCTCGCTTTCCTGCAATTGACTCAGGAGAATGTTTTTAGCATCAAACTCTGAAGCCAGATGCAGGCTGCTTGCCAGAAACCCGGCCATCAGTTGTAAGGTATGAATATCTGGCTCTGTAAAGGCACAGGGTGTAGCTGAAACAACTTTTAAGACGCCAACCCGATCGTCCTGATAGAACAAGGGAACAACCACCAGTGACCGGATACCAATGCGCCCACAGGCAGCCCGATCCACCCGTGCATCGGTTTCTGAATCCTCGCAAAGCATGATTTGGCCGGTCGCAATACATTTTCCCGATAAACTTGTCGCTACTTTGATCCGTAATCCCACATAGGCGCTGGCGATACCGCTCGCCGATCGATACACCAACTCATCCCCTTCAAGCATTTCAATCACGGCCCCATCGGCGCCGATCAATTTTTGAGTTCGATCGGTAATCACCGCCATCACTGCATCCAGGTTAGGATTGCGGATGGCGATTTCCTGTTGGGTGGCAATCACCACAGCCAGACGCTGGAACTCTTGTTGTAAGGCTGCTTCTGCTTGCTTGCGATCGCTGATATCCTTCATAAAGCAGTGATGCCCGATCGATCGCTCCTGCGAGTCGTAGGCTGCCAACAGCACCACCTGCTTGTAAAAGATCGAGCCATCTTTCCTGATACCCCGGGCCTCAACCTCCACTCGGCCCTCGGCTAGCATTTTTTGATAAGCCGCCATCATCCTGTGGCAATCGTCGGGATGAACTGTTTTCTGCCAATTCATACCAACCATTTCTTCAGGTTGATAACCTGCTATATTCGCGTAGGCTTGATTAACGGTGATGTACTGTCCGAAAATATCCAGCCGCGAGATGCCTTCGACGGCATTAGCAAGAGCTGTACTCAATTCTCTGAGTTCTGTTTCCGCCTGAACAAGATCTGTAATGTCTTGGGATGTACCAAACAACCGAATGACTTGTCCCTCTGCATTGAGTTCGGCCTGTCCTCTGGCTTCGATATGGCGGATAGAACCATTCGGGAGCAGGATTTTGAGCCGCAATAGATAAGGCACTCCGCGAGTGAGCGCTCGTTGAACTACCAGGTGTAGCTCTTCGGCACTTTCGGGATGGTAAAGCAGCAGGTTTTCTTCATAAGTAGGTTCGCCCAGGGCCCGGGATCGTCCCACAATCTCGAATAGTTCGGGAGACCAGGTAATTTTACCCGTAATCACGTCGCATTCCCAGCTACCCATGCGGGCAACCCGCTGGGCTTCTGACAACCGGGTTTCACTCTTTTGCAGGGCTGTTTCTGTCTGCTGGCGGTCGGTAATATCCTTTTCGTTGACGAGCAACATCGGGTTGCCTGTTACCGGGTCGTCGGTACACCGCACGTCCATCCCGTGCCAGCGAATTCCCGCCAGAGTCATCACTTGAGCTTCCGTGCTAAAGACCTCACCGGACTTAAGAACTGCCATTGCTCGCTCTCCTACCTGAGAGTCAACAAAGCGGCTTAGAAAAGCATTATCTGTCGCAGAGCCAGGGTGCAGCGCCTCCCCGTAACAGCGCAAGGCCGCCGGGTTTTGCAGCAGCGGCACACCTTCGAGAGTGTAAAGCGAAACCATGAGCGTGGTGTGTCGGAGTGCCTCGATCGATCGCAGGGTTTCTGGTTCGATTTGATGAGCGGTTTCGACCGTACCCTCGACCAAGATTGCCAAACGCCCATTATCAATCCTGATGGCAGAACACCGACAGCCGACAGAAACAGGCTCACCGCCCGGATAAAACGTCCACTGCTCGGACAAGGTTTGGCCTTGCTCAAACTGTCGCACATAGGCCTGCAAGCGAATCCGAGTAGACTCTGACAACATATCCCTAAAGTTGCGGCTCGCGAGTTGCTGCCGCGTGGAAGCATCCCACAGATACAAGGATGCTTGGTTTGCCCACCGCATTTGCCAATCCTCAATATCAAATATCCAGATCGGGTTTTGCAACAAGTCAAAGGCTTTGAGGTGGACAATATCCCCGCTCAGGGAACAGGCAAACTCTGGTTGGAGACAATTTTGATGATGGACTCTTGGCGCGCTTTCTGTATTGGGATCAGTTTGATTCGGTTCTGTTTCGAGTTCCGGCGGTTGATTTGACCCCAGCACCGGGCGGTGAGATTCCAAGTGCCGCATCCTGAACCCGATGTGCATTGCAACCTGTTGCAGGATCTGAACGTCGAGAGGTCCCCACTGACGCGGACTTCGGCAGTGATGAGCAATCAACAGTCCCCAAAGCTTCGGAGATTGCTGCTGTTTGTCATCTAGCAAGACTGGCGCAACTAAATTTGCCTGAACTTGGAGGCGATCGAGCAATTCTACATAACAAGCTTGAAGATGAGCGCTGGGAATATCAGAAATGCTGCTCGTTTGTCCCTGGCTGTAACGCTCTACCCAGGTAGCTTCCAAGCAAGGAGCGTAAATCTGTTTTCCTAGGATTTGCGGCCACTGGGCATCAACCGATTCAGCCCATACTACGCCATTTCCTTTTGGTAGGAAGCGATAAATAATCAGGCGATCGGTTTCCAGCAGCACCCTGGTTTCTTCTAGCGCACATTGCAAAATTGTCTCCAGCTCCACGAAATCGTTGATGTGAAGTGCAATTTCAGATTTTTTTTCTATGATTTTCTCTAACGACCAAGAGAAAGTCTGTTTTGTAGACATCTCCGTGTTCCTTTTTTTTTAAGCTATTTGTTACTATTCTACCCCGCAACAAATAAATATAATATTTTTTTCAATCAGAAGAATCGGTTTTTGGGTTTATCAAAAAAAATACTTGACTTGTGTTAAAAAAATTGGTAATACTACAATTCGTTGTTTTTGGGAAGTTAGACAATAATCTAAACTCTGCTGTATGTGTTTTGCCTTTTCTACGGCGTTTATTTTATAATTGCGATCGGAAATCTCCTGCACCAACTATAACAAATTATGATTGAGTTAGCTAATTTATAATTAAATACAGCACTTTGCGTGACTAAGAGGTACAGTAACAGCAGTGAGCAAAATAATTTCTGATTTGCTTACTTGAACATAATTTCACTCCCAACTCCAAGAGTTTTTCCACTATTTGTACACTTTTAGGTATGAATCTCCTGAGCAATGCCTTTAGTTCCCACCATAAATGTTCTATTGGATTAAATTCTGGTGAGTACGGTGATAAATACACTACTCTTGCTCCCACTGCCTCGATCATTTCTTCCACCCCTTCTACCTTATGTACTCTCAGATTATCCATTACTACTACCGCTCCTTTCCACAATTTCGGTGCCAGTTCTTCTTGCACAAACTTCAAGAATTCTTCTCCGTTTATCGATTTTCCCATTGTTTTCATCGCGATTACTTTCTTCTGGCTTATTGCCCCAACTACTGTTACCCTACTTCCTCTATAAAATGGCTTTATATCGTAGACTCTTTCTCCCTTCATACTTCTAGCTCTACCCCTCATCATCCCTAGCAATACACCCATTTCATCCAAAAACACGAGATTTTCGGGGGCGACATCCCTGATTTTTTCCCAATATTCTATCCGCTGCTTTTTTGTACTTTCTTTATCGGCTTGGCTGCTGCGTATGGTTTTTTTTTTACGGTGAGTTTCTGTTTGTGCAGGAATCTGCACATCGCACTTTCACTCAACCTTACTCCTGTTTTGTCCTGCCAATACTCACAGTATTCGGCTAACGTGTAATCTGGATGTTCTACTACCATCTCTTTGATCTGCTCTTCCTGACCAAAGAGTTGGCTCGGTTTCCCCCCTTTTGCCTGACGAGGGAGTAATTTTCCTGTCTCTCTTTTTCGTTTGAGTAGTTCCTGTACCGTACTTTTACTTACTTGGAATCTTTCGGCTACTTTCCGAACAGAGGTATTGCCTGCTTCGTAGGTGTTAACGATCTTTTGACGCATATCTAGGGAGTAAGCTTTCATTTTTTCTCCTTCTTGTCACCTCTATTATTGTACCTAATCGTTAAGCAAAGTGCTGTATCAAAAAAATAACCCTGTAGAAGTTTTATAATTGAATAATTATGTTGTGAATTTTAGTAAACTAGAGTCCACTCAAGTTTTTCCCACACCGGGTTTTTTACTAAAATTATTCGTTGCATCCCTTGACAATAGTTAAAATACCCGATTTTTTTGGTGTGTATTTTTGGAAGATGGGGATAAAATTTATTAGTGTTAGCCCTGAGAACTTAACCGGATTTTTCAACCCCGTTACTTCGTTCAAACTGACATCTTGCACCATTTTAAATAAACTTTTTATGCCCGGGTTCTCATGCCCGACCCCTACTACCCACAAGAAAATTTAATTTTTTTGGAATCGGCCGGAAAGCCTGTTCATGACAGAGGTGCGCTGGGCGTGAGTTCCAACCCTCAATAAGAGTTAAAAAACGAGGTTGATGAGAGTTGAAGTGCGGGCAGGACTGATTGTCAAATTGAGATTTTGGCCGAAACGAGAAAAAAACGCGACAAAACCTGGTAGCAACCGGAGGTCGAACCCAGCATCGCATTTCCCGACTGGTGTTGGAATCAAGACCGCACCTAAAAACTGCCGAGTTAATGATCGTAAACAGGATTGTCTTTAGGACTAATTAATTTAAGCAACTTTTGCTTGATCTGAGCATCGAATACTTCCCATTTGTGCCTTGCATAATCGCTATTTTCATTCCCGCCCGAAAGAAATCCCACCGGAATTTCAAAACCTCCTGCTTGACTTCTGCCACCGCCAAAAAAGCGTCCTTGAGCATCTTGTCCGAAGGCTTCTTTAATGAATTCGTCGGGGTCGAGAGTGAGTTTATTAGTCCGCAGCGACCCAATTACTACTTCAATCTCCTCATCTTTGTCGTGAACAATTGCGTAAACAACGGCTGTATGTACGTTCTCTTCTGTTACTAAAAAGTCCGCCGCTTGGGGAATAGAATCCCGATCGTCATAGCGGAGGTAGCCGATGCCGGCGATCGAAAAATTATTCTGGACAGTGCGGTGTTTGAGCGATCGCTCGATCGCGTCCATCACCCACTTAGAACGAGACGACTGCAACACCGCATTCAGCAACTGCGGGTCGTAAAACCGGCTCAAATAAGCCGCAGCTAAAAAGTCCTCCTCCTGAGCTTGTCTGAGGGCGATCGTATCCGATCGCAAACCGTGCATCAAAGCTGTAGCGCACTTGATGTGGAGGCTGACGCTGCCGTCGAGAGCTAAAAGTCCAGACTGTAAATACTCGGCAAAAATCGTGGCTGTAGCGCGGATTTGAGGGCGCAAATCGATAAATTCTGCGTTCATTTCCCCCTGCAAATTGTGGTGGTCGATGACGGCGGCGATCGGAACTCCAGCCGCTAAAATATACTCGGTTAAATTACAAGTCGTCCCTTGATTGTCGATGAAAGCGCAGCCCTGAAACACCGACAAATCCTTAGTTTTTAATGTTTCCACCGTCCACCGCTGCAACGGCAACCCTGTCAATTTAACTAAGGCAATATTTTCTTGGTGGCTGAGGGCGCCGGCGTAGATAATTTCGCATTGGATATCGTACTGTTCGGCAATTAATTTGTAAGTCCAAGCGCTTGAAAGTGCGTCGGGGTCTGGAAAATCTTGCAGCAATATTAATTGGCGATTGCCTTTGTGCCGATCGAACATTTGGCGCAATTGCTCGACTTTGCGATCGTGCAATTCCTCGCGGATACGGCCGCGATTCTCTTCGGAAGCAACTTCGGCTTTGCTGCGCCGTTTCGCAGGCGCACTCGCTGGGGGTACAACCTCGCTGCTGGTATCAAGTTCACCTTCGCGGTTGCCCGATGTTCCATCGGAATTGGTAAGGGCGTGGTCTTTCATCATTAAAAATTAACAATTTAACTATTTCAGGATGTGCGCGACATTCTATCTTAAACCCGGTTTCTTTGTAGATGCCTCGTTGTCAAAGCCAATACTTCTGACGAGAAACCGGATTTAAGAGCGTAAATTCTCTCTTTAATTTTTTAATTCATGCAGAGAGTGTGTGTTGCGAGGAACGAAGCAATCTCATAACTAACAACTCCTGCAAAAAACCCCCGCGCTTGCGCTGACAGGGGTTTTAAAGGCCTATTACATATTTTTGCCATTCTTTGTGCATACCGCTCTTAACGTGTTTAGTGACTTCAAAATAAAGACCGCTGTGAGGTTTCCTAGGCGGATAGCGCAGCGGCATTCCCGCTTCTTTCGGCGTGCGGCTGCCTTTATTGACATTGCAGCGGACGCAGGCGGTGACGAGGTTTTCCCAACTGTCGCCTCCTCCGCGCGATCGGGGAATTACATGATCGAGGGTTAAATCGTCCCCCGTATAACTGCAGTATTGACAAGAGTGTGCATCCCGATGCAAGATGTTCCGGCGGGTCAGCGGAATATCTTTATAGGGAACTCGGACATAATGCCGCAGTCGGATCACAGTTGGTAGCGGGAAGTTTGGCGCAATAAATTTCCCGTTGTGTTCTACCTGTTCTGCTTTTCCTTTCAGCAACAAAACTACCGCCCTTCGCCAATTGGTGATGTTAAGGGGTTCGTAGGAGGCGTTCAGCACCAGAACATTGCCCATTGTTGATTATTAAAGAGAATATTTTTTTCGATATTAACACAGGTTCCACTTTAGGTGGGACGGCTTCAGGAAGAGCGAGGCTCAGCAAAAACCGCACCTTTACCCTATTCCTTCGCGCCTGCGCCCCCTATGGCTGCATCTATTTTCTGCCGTCCGTGTTTCTCAGGGAGCTTTTTTCCCGGAGTTTTGGCTTAGATGAGGCCAGTGTGTGCGATCGGCAAAAATTTGCAAAATAAATTTTATTTTTTTCTCTAAATGCCTAATCTTCCCGGCAACAAACAGTTTAACTTTTTAGACTATTAGTAACCTTAAATGAAAAAGCTTATTACTGCTCATGAAATTTCGGCTCTTGAAGTCTGCTTTGAGCGCGTCAATTATTGCCCTTGCTGCTCCGATTTTAGCAAACAGTCCAGCCTTTGCCCAAGCGCCTTCATTCTTTTGCGGCGCTGCTGGCGGCCGCCCAGCTACAATTGCTGTCCAACAAGGCAAAAATATTCCCGTCATTTTGTGGCTAGCTGATAACTATTTCAATGAATCAGGAGAAGATGCGATTACTCGGTGTACCAGAGTCTCAGGAATTCTCAACAACTCGCAACCGCAAGGAAGCTGGGATAATATTGTCACAGCAGGTGCATCCACCACCGGTCAACTAATTATTTGTGCAGCTAATCCTCAAGACGGTTCCTGTAGATTATTATATCAAGTACCCAAAGGTCAAAATCCCGAACAAGCCCGACAAGAACTCTTAAAAAGAGTTACAAATCCTAATGTAAGTGTTTCACCTGTTAAAGTAAATTGATAGTCATAAGTTATTAGCTACAGGTAGAGACACGGCAATGTCCATTGGTGTCAACTTAAGCTTTTCGTCTGCCAGTCCTCCCGCTCACCCGGCAGTCCGCCAGGCAATTAATTCCCTGTCTAATAGCTAAAGTCCTCTCAAAGAGGACTGAAGAACTCATTAGTCCTCTTGAGAGGACTTTAGCTTTGAGGCAGGGGTTTCAACCCCTGTCGGACTATCGGTTTAACGTGAAGTTGACACCTATGGGCAATGCTGTGTCCTACGTGCTAAAGTCATGTATGACCCTACTTGCAGATAGTTGAAACTCTGGTAAAATACTTCGGTTGAGTGGTGAAAAAATTGCAGCTTTGCTTTAGCAATTCTTCTAACCCTTCAACCTGCCTCAACCAGACAGTGCCGTTGCTTCCAGCTACAGCAATTTGCTTTCCGTCTCGACTCCAACTGACACTAACAACATTCTCCTCGAACTCAAATTGAGCAACCTGCCGCCCCGCTAAATTCCACAGCCGTACAGTCTTGTCAATTCCCACTGTAGCAAGCCGTTCTCCGTCGGGACTAAAACTAATTGATTTCGCATCAAAATGCAAGGTTTGAAATTCCTTAACTAATTCTTTTTGTGACAGATTCCACAGCCCAACTTTGCCATTCAATGTTACTGTAGCAAAGCGATACTGGTGTTGAGCCGGAGTGAAACTGAGCCCAATTGCCTGAATAGGCAGTGTTTTTTTCAGCTTGCCCGACAAATTCCAAAGTCGCACTGTAGATTTGCCATCTAAAGTCGTTATGAAATCGCCGTTTGGGCTAAAATTTACGCTTCTCACTAAGCCGTTGTGACCTGGGAGTTTCAGGCTAGACGATACTAATTGTGGCAGTTTAGACAAATCCCAAATTGCAGCATAGCTGTCTATCCCTGCCGCCGCTAATAACTTTCCGTCGGGACTAAAACTGATGCTGGTAACAGAGCCTTGAATTCCTTTCAAATTAGAAATATTTTTACCTGATAAATTCCATATTTTAACACTGCTGTCCCTTCCGGCGGTCGCTAAAAAATTACCGTTCGGGCTAAAACTTACCATATTAACTGACTGCTGTAAAGCTTTCCATTCAGCAATTTTTTGCCCGGAAAAGTTCCACATTCTAACTCGACCGTCTATTCCTGCGGTTGCTAAAATTTGCCTCTTTGGGCTAAAAGCGACGCTGGTAACTGCACCTTTATGAGCTTGCCACTTTATCTTTCTTTGCGGACTTAATGAGGCTTTGAGCTGCTGTGTTTCACTAATTTTATCGAGAATAATTTGTAAGGCTAACAGCGGTCTAGTTGCCGGGTATTGTTCTAGCTTATGTTTGTTCTCAACCAAGGTTTTTAATTTTTTCCCGGAGGCGATCGCCCTCAGTAAAGCTTCTGATAAAGCTTCGCTGTTTTCTGTCTTTTGAGAAACAGCCAATAATAAAGCATCGCTGCCATTTTGTTCGATTTCAATACTTGCTTGTGCTAGTTTAAACCGCTGGTAAGCGAGAGTTGAAAAGCCGATCGCCGCCAGTAACGATGCTGCCAGTACCGCAGAACCTATGCCGATCCACTGTTTGGCTTTTTGTTTGGCAGAGTCAGCTTCACTCCAAGCTTTTTCGGCATCCCAGACAGCTTTTTTGGTTTCTAGTGTAGCTGAATGCAGCAGTTGATTTTGGTCGCTCAAAATAACTTTCTGGCTGGCAGTCAAAAACTGAAAATCTTCGTTTCTCAAACTTTTTCCTGCCGCCCAAACTAATGCTGCCTGCAAATCATCCCCTCGCAACAGTTGGGAATCATCTTCACAGCTAGAATTTAGCCAGACTTTGATGGCTTCCGAGTAAGGCGAGAGTTTTTCTAATTTTTCTTCAATTAATTGTTTGTTAAATACAGCTTCATAAATAGGATTAGAAATTGTTAATTTTTCCCCCCGCTTAACGATTAATCCGCTTAATCGCAACTCCATTTGTTCGGCACTACCATCGGGGACAATTTCAGTTTGTTCTAAAATTTGCTGATACAATCCCAGTCTCCTGACAATGCGCTGGTTTTCTTTGAAAAGCCGATCGCGAATTGTGGACAAATGTTCTGGGACATCCTGAGATTCCCAATTCTCCACTATTTTCAAGCGCACTACCTTTTCAACCCACTCTTGAGAAGAGTGAATTTTATCTTTCTCCCCACCTTGGCGAGGGGGGGCTGCATCTTCCTCCCCCCCTCGCCAAGGGGGGGCTGGGGGGGGTAAATTCGGGATTAATTCGGCATTTTCCAACAATAGTTTGCACAGCTTTTGAGTCAGGAATGGCTGCCCGCCCGTCCAATACAAAACCTCTCTCAAAACTTGATTAGGGCAGTTTGTAAACTCTGCCAACCCCGCTGCTAGCGGTTGAGCTTCTGTTTGGTTAAAACCAGTTAATTCGATCGCCTTGCCAATATTAAAAGGGGTATTGCTGCTGGCATTTTTCTCGCGGCACAAATCCGTCGGCGATGCTACGCCTAAGAGGGCCCAAGTTAGGCGATCGAACTCTGAATTGTTGGCGCGCTTGTTGTAGCACGATCGAATTAAGGCTAAAAAATCGTCGGCGGGAAAATCTAGGGCGAGAATGCTGTCGATTTCGTCAATAAAAATGACAATATTGCTGGAAATGTTGGGTAGCAGTACGGTTTCGATGAATTCGCTCAATCTTTGAACCGGGGTTAAAAAATTGCGATCGCGCCACCAAGTCCGCACGTTGACAATATCGGACAGGTTAAAGTTATTTTCGAGAATGCGTAGCAAACCAGCATACCACTGTTCGGGAGTGACGCCGCGGTTGCCAATTTCCGAAATGTCGATCGCAGCACAAGCAATTCCTTCATTTCTCAGCCTCTGAATTGTCCGCACCTGCAAGCTAGATTTGCCCATTTGCCGGGAATTCAAAACATAGCAAAATTCCCCGGCTTTCAATCCGTTATAAAGGTCGTCGTCGGCTTGCCTCTTGACATAATTCGGAGCGTTATTTGTCAAACTCCCACCGACTTGATAGTAACTGGGCTTTGTGGTAAAATTCATAAAATAAAAAAGAACATTCGGCGGTTTAAACCGCTCAAGAGTCAAACGAAGTCCCTCTATAAGAGACTAAATAATCGAGGGCTTATTATAATTTTGTATGATTAATTGTACCACAATAAATGAATATACTTAATTAAATCTCAGATACAAATGGCTAAAAAAGTTGCTAGATGAGCATTTTTCCTTCTTCCTTCTTCCTTCTTCCTTCTTCCTTCTTCCTTCTTCCTTCTTCTTACAGCATGAAAACTGATTGGACAGGATATAACGACGACAAAGACAAGTTAAGAGCTGAAATTTGGTCTTTGCTGAAGCTCCAAGCCGCATCTATTGGCGATCCGTTTGGTCATATCCCCAACTTTGTCGGTACTGAGTTGGCGGCCGAAAGATTGGCAACTTTACCAATATGGCAACAAGCAAAAACGATTAAGTGCAATCCAGATTCGCCACAAATTCCGGTGCGGATGCGAGCTTTGCAAGATGGAAAACGCCTGTATATGGGAGTACCGCGATTGACAGACGAGCGCTGTTTTGTAGAGTTAACTGCTGAGGATTTGCAGCGGCAAAATATATCTATTGCCGAAAGTGCGATCGCCCGCAAAGCACTGAGTTGCGGAAAATTGGTAAGTTTTGCAGAAATGGAGCCAATTGATTTAGTAATAGTCGGCTGCGTAGCCGCAGGGCGCAACGGTGGAAGAACCGGGAAAGGTGCAGGTTTTGCCGATTTGGAATTGGCTATGTTGAAGGAATTCGGGTTAGTACAAATCGATACGCCAATTGTCACAACAGTGCATCCTTTGCAAATAGTCGCCGATTCGCGTTTACCAATGCAGGCTCACGATTGGGCGCTGAATTGGATTGTTACTGCTGAGGAGGTAATTGAAACTCATACAACTTATCCGCGTCCAATGGGGTTAAACTGGGATAGTATACGGCCGGAACAGTTGGAACAAATTCCAATTTTGCGAAAGTTGAGAGAGCAAGACTAGATAACGAGTTTCTTTGGTAAACTTGCCTATAGTTTACTATTCTAAAAAATATGAAAGTTATTTTGGGCGACATCACAAAACTTGAAGTTGATGCAATCGTGAATGCTGCAAATACCAGTTTACTTGGGGGTGGCGGAGTAGATGGAGCAATACACAAAGCAGCAGGTTCAGAACTTGTTCGCGAGTGCCGATTGCTTGGAGGATGTAAGATTGGGGATGCTAAGCTAACTAAAGGATATAACTTGCCGGCGCGCTTCATCATCCACACAGTAGGGCCAGTATGGCGGGGAGGTAATCATGCAGAACCTGAACTCCTGGCCGAGTGTTACCGCAAGTGTATGCAAATCGCCGCCGATCAAGGGTTAGAGAGTTTGGCATTTCCTTGCATTAGTACCGGCATTTACAGATATCCTAAGGCTCTAGCAGGTGAGATTGCAGTGAAGATATGCTCAGAACAAATACAAAAGAATGGTGGTTCTCAAAGAGTAATTTTTTGCTGCTTCGATCGAGAGAATTATGAAATTTATGAGAGGCTTCTATCTAACTACAGTCTGAGGTAGTGAATTTAGTTAGGGTTTTACCCTAGTCTTAATATCTACATTTTTTACTATTTATTTAACGAACCGCGAAGGCGCGAAGGACGCGAAGTAAGAAAGAAGAAGAAGAGGAAGAAGGTAATTTCATGATATATCTACTTTGTGGTGAACACGCGCCATGCAATGAAAGCTGTAAAGGCTAGATAACCAAACACGGTTATCCAGTCTAGCCAATTATCGGATGTTATCAAAAAAATATCGTTCATCGGTATCATTCCCCTGATTATTACTTACCGCACTTACGCACAAAATTTTACACGATCGCGCTCAAGTGCGATCGAAAATATTGCCGATACAGTTCGCACCTCGGCACGCACTCGTTCCCCTGCAATTTCACCAACCCCAAACTTTCCAACTTAAACGCCTGCATTGGCTTTAATTGCACGGGATTTTCTGCCTGTGCAATCTCTCTCATCCCCTGGGCCAATTCTGGATATTCTTCTAAATTCCACAGTTGCCGGCGCAAATGGTCGCTGTAAATTCCCGCATCTGCGATCGCAGTTTCTTTTAATTCATCGAGTGTCAAACCCGATCGCGAAATGTGATATAATGCAACTCGCACTAAATACGGATGTCCGCCGACAAGGGCCATCAATTCCTCAACTTTCGCGTCCGACCAATTCAACTGGTGGCGCGCTGCTAAATCTTGTATTTGCTGATGGTTGAATTCTGGCAAATCTACTGGCAGCCCGACGTTGAAAGGCGATTGATTGATGTTCATTGGGATGTAAACTTCGGTGGAGTGAACTACAATTAATCGCAGTTTTTTCCATATATCGCGCCGCTTCGATTCTTCGTGCCACGCCCGCAGCAGTCCTAAAAAGTCTTCGGCAATGTCGGGATATTGGAAAACGCGATCGATCTCGTCTAATCCTAAAATTAAAGGACTGTCGATTTGCGGTAAAATGTATTTTTCAAAGTAATCTTTGCAGTTGACTTTGCTGCCAAAAATCTCGTCCCAATAATCGTCTAATTGATTGGGTAAGTGCAACTCGCGGCCGACGTAAGCGCAAAACCATTTTAAGAATTTATCTAAGTTGGCAAATACGCCTTTATCTACTAACTGAAAAGTTAGTGGCACGGTGCAATAACCTTGACGGGCGCCGTGATGCAAAATTCTTGCCATCAAGGAAGTTTTGCCCATTTGTCTCGGTGCTTTGATTCTAATTAACGCGCTGGGCTGCACAATAGTTTGATAGCAGTTTTCTTCGATGGGCGGGCGTTCTACATAAAATTGAGAAGCGACATCGACTTGTCCTCCCGGTAATTCCGGTTCGGCGGCGGGTAGAGGTATTTCGTCGCTGCTAATTTCTAATAGCTGTTTTTGCGTTAAATCTTCCGTTTTTTCTGTGACTGGTGCGGGTTGTTCTGCTAGCAAATTCAGAACTTCTTCGATAATAATTGGAGTGTCGGCGGTGGTTTTCCATTCCCTCTGTTTGATGCGGTACAGATAGCCCCGCAAGTCGTGATTTAGAGGCGCGTTCAGGGAAAAACCGACGCGGATGGGGAGAATTATTGGTTTTCTGTCAGGGCGGGAGTCTTGCAGTTCTTTTGCTTGCTGAACTTGATATGTTAGTAGTTCGCTTTGGTTTCCCGTTGGCGGCAAAAGTATCAGCAAATAATCGCATTCTTGAAGGAATAAATTAATGCGATCGAACCAATTATCTCCCAATCTAATGTTATTTTCTGCTGTGAAAACTGTATGACCGATCGCGCTTAAGGCTATTTCTAACTGTTTTCCTAACTCGCGATCGGGTTCGGCGCTGCGATAACTGACAAATACTTTAACAATTCTGCTGCTGGTGCCTGTTTCCCCCGCTGGTGACAAATTGTCCAGCTCGTCTAAATTTTCCGGTTCCTCAAGTTTAGCCGATCGGTGGTCGCTAGCAGCCAGAGTCATTTCAAAAGCCGCGAACAACTGTCGAATTTTACTCAAATCCGCACCTTCTCTACCCTGCTTAATTTTGCTGACTGTATCGGCACCGACACCAGACTCAGCCTCGATTTCAGTCAGAGTACCTCTAATGTTATTTCGGTCAGACCATTCTTGGAGCGCCTCGTTAAGTTTCTTTAAGCCAGAGGCAGTGAGAATGCGACCGCGATCGCGTTTTGACTTGAGCACTTCGCTTGCAGTGAAAGGGGAACGAATCTAGAAATTTTAACGCCTTAAGTTCCTATTTTGGGGGATTTTAAGGGAGATAGTCCGCGAGGCGGAATTTAAGAAATTTTACGGTCAGAGGTTTTTTGGGCGATCGACTCCTCAAACTCTGTCCTGATAACGGCTTCAACAGTTGAATATATTTGACGAGAAAAAGTTTTTCTTAACTCCCCAATCTCCGCCGCTAATCACCGCTTAACTTTTTAGAGTAGATACACCAAGCAAAAAAGGAGCAGCCAAATGAGCAAAATCTTACACAGACTGGCAATGGCCGCTTTGGGAACCGCCGCCATTTTCACAATTAATACACTTAATAATTTAACAGAAGCATCAGCCGCTGGTAAATTTGACCAACCAGAAATTTATCAAAACACAATTTTTCCACTTGGTGTACCGGGTCAGTTGCATAAATAGAGCAATTCATTGATTGATTGATTTAATTGAATTAAGGAGAAATTATGAAGTCTACACTGTGTTCGCCACAACCTATAGCTACCAAATCTGACTCCGTTGACGCTGATGCGATCGATGCCTGCACTGCACTTGCATGGATGGAATTGGTAGCATTAGATGCTAGCGCTCTCACGGGGGATGATTGGCTGGCTTTGTGCGATGATATAGATAGCGGGGAAATCTACCGCTGCTGGTTTTTGTGGCGCGATCGCGAAGTTAGCGGTAATTGGGAAGCTTACGATCCTTTGAGCGATCGCCGATTTGTTGCTAAAGGAAAAGTGTTTCTAAAAGCCGCGATCGACTCGCTCGAAGATGCTAGAAATCGAGAAGTCGCCTAACTTGAATTCCTCTCAGGTGAATAAAATTTGTGCCTGCACAACAAGAATTCTGCCAAGAGAATCCGCCAGTGTACAAAGTTTTGTCGGCCTGCGCGATACTGGAACAAAAAGGGGTAATAGAACCGGATTTGATAGGAGTGCCGGAAAGGGAATACTCCCAAAGAAAATAAAAACATTACGGCTGCGGGCAAGAGTTGACTGTATGATGCTAGGTGCTTCGTCTCGAAAGCGGTTGATAACGTTTTTCCAGTCGCTTTCTTGCTGCAGCCGTTAAACTCTTTCTCTTCAAACATGACTCTAAAACTGCGATGGCTGTTGCCGGCCGCCCTTAGCCTTTTCTCGATCGCCCTGCCCGCAAAAGCTGATACCCTAACATCTTGGCACTTCGATCCCAGGGGAAATCAGCTCAATTTAACCACAGATTCAGGAGTTCAGCCGGAAGTCAAACTAATCGCCAATCCTACCCGCTTAGTAATTGACTTACCGGGAATAGTCTTGGAGTATCCCGAAAGTCCTCAAAGTTACAACTCAGCTATTCAACAAATTAGAGTCGGGCAGTTTGACAGCGGAACTACGAGGTTAGTAATACAATTAACTCCCGGTTATAAGTTAGACCCGCAAAAAGTCCGAGTCATTAGAGAATCTGCCACGCGCTGGTCATTTCAGTTGCCAAATCCCGAGCAAATAGCCAGCAACGAGTCTTTTATACCCACAGCTATTACCAGCGTAGAACAAGCAGCAGGTCAAGTTACGCCCACTGTTTCGCCGGGAAATCAGAGAAACTATTCTACTGATTTGGTGATGTCAACCGGCTCGGAAATGACAGCCATCAAGCCTCAAATCGAAAGTGCGATCGAACAGTATAGATCCCTGAGCGCCGGAATGTTTTTTCTGGATTTAGATACAGGAAACTATTTGGATATCAAGGGCGATCGAGTATTTCCGGCCGCGAGTACCATCAAATTACCAATTTTGATTGCTTTTTATCAAGATGTAGACGCCGGCAAAGTTAGCCTAGACGAAACATTAGTTATGAAGTCCGACTTAGTAGCCAGCGGTTCTGGCACTATGCAAGACAGACCAAATGGCACTCGGTTTAGCATCAGAGAAACCGTATATAAAATGATTACCATCAGCGACAATACAGCCACCAACATGATTATTGAACGTTTGGGGGGAATTGCTAAACTCAACGAGCGTTTTCGCAGTTGGGGATTAACTGATACGATAATTCGCAATTGGCTCGGCGATTTTCAAGGAACAAATACCACAAGTTCTGTGGATATGGTAAAGTTGCTGGCGATGCTATCTCGCGATAAATTAGTGTCTGAATCGAGTCGGGAACAAGCTTTAGAATTACTGCGGCACACAACAACTAGAACGCTTTTGCCTTCCGGGTTGGGGCCGGGAGCCGTGATTGCTGACAAAACCGGAGATATCGGCTTTGTAGTTGGCGATGCTGGAATTATTGATATGCCCAACGGCAAGCGTTATTTAGCCGCAATTTTTGTAAAACGTCCTTACAATGACCCGATTGTGAGAGATTTTGTGCGTCGGATTTCGCGGATTGTTTACAATTATTTAGACCAACCTGCGGCGAAAGTACCGGATAATTTGCGTTGATGAGACAATTCGGCGATTGAAATCGCTACTAAACAAACAAAGTCCGCCTTCGCGGACTTGAAGAGAAGATTTTTAATGAGTAATGACTATTCTTTGCGCTCGATGGCTACAGTCAAATGAGCCACAACTGCTCCCACTGTAGCAAGTACAGCAGCAATTGGAAAGACTACTGATCCTGCAACGCCACCTACTAATCCCGCCATCAGCGGAATGTCTGCCAAAGTCCGCCCTTGCGAGTTTTTGATGACGAGGCGGCGGAGTTTTCCTTGCTGAATTAGTTCTTTTACTTTACCAATTAGGCTGTCGCCGCTAATCTTAAATTCTTCCACTCTGACTTTTTCCTCTGTTGCAAATTCTGAGGCGTATAAAGGAGTTTCAACTGTTTGGTTGGCTGAATTTCCTGCCGCTGCTGTTTCGTCTTGTAGAATTGTTACTTGTTGTTCTTTTTGTAAGTTCATTTTGTGTAAGGGCGGGTGAAAACCAGCCGTTTAATTTCTATACTCTTATCTTCGGCGATCGCACTTGGGAATGACAGGCAAGGAAACCCTACAATGTGCATTCGTACTTTCCACCCCCGCCTTTTTACTCAAAACTTTATTTTTGTCTGGTTAGAGCGGGGCGGGTTTATCTATTCCTAAAGATAGAGAAGATTTTGTTGAAACAACCCGTCTCTAGATAAAAGTAAGGTGCGTACTGCCAGCCCGGGTCTTGGTGGCGACTGTCGGTTGAATCTTTAAGTTGGACACCAAGTGAACTAAAGTCAGGGAAAATTATTAAAATTAAAACTTTATATTTCTAGAATGACTTCAAAACTGATTGCTATCTAGGCACAATCGACCTATGTCTTGCAATGCCAGTTCCCAAAAGCATCCCAGAGATAGCATCGCATTGGCGAAGCACAATAAAATCAGAAACTCAAACCGAGTACATCAACTAACATCTGAATCAAGATATTAAATTGGCAGATTTACCTCCATTGCTGGATACGAGTCAATTTCATGTCAGCCATGTATTTAAGCAGTCGGCACATCCCCCTACAAATACCCGATCGCCCAACGGGTAAAACGGGCAAAGCAATTGTTGAAATTTTCTAGATCGATGATGGACATTGCCGTATTGGTGTGAATTTAACAGCCACAGCTATTCGCAGCACACAGTTTTGGCAATTTACGGGGATGACACCGAGAGTCGGAGCGATCGTGGAGTCAGGCCGAGTTTGGTTTTACAGGTTTGAAGCTTTACACTTCGTGCTCAAGCGGGTTGTCACACAGCAGAAAACTAAACATAGGTTGCTAAAGTTCTGACGTGAGCAGTAGCGGCTGCAACTGTAACTGGTAATCTGTAGCCACCTCCGTGAGTAGAGAGAACTTGACATCCACATCTCTTAGCAAAATCTAATACTATTTCCGTCAGTTTACAGAAATCAGCATTTGTCCAATCTGTGATTCCCTTTCCACAATCATCTCTGTGTGAATCATAACCCGAAAAAATTGCAACTAAGTCAGGTTGCCAGGGAAGGTTTTCTAGAGCTTCCTCAAAAGTGCTGATACTCTGATGCCCGCAGTAGAATCTGCCAGTTATACCCTCTGACTCCAAAACTTTCACAGGAAAAGATTCACTAACGATCGGAATGTTACAGTGTCCCACAGCTTCGGCAACAGTTGTTGTTCCAACCTTCAAGTCTGATGCTTTAGCCATGTAGAGATCGACGCCACTATGAATGCTAATACAATAGATGCTGCGATCGTTGATAAAGATTGACTGAGTTCCATCGCCATGATGAATATCCCAGTCAACAATCAATACTTTTTCAAATCCTTGGGCTTGAGCATATCGAGCAGCAGCAGCAAGAGGATTTAAGAGACAGTAACCGTGTCCCCAATTAATATGAGCGTGATGCCCAACCATACTGAAGCAGTAAGCGCGTTCTAGGTTTCCCTGTTTCATTTGGTCGATCGCTTCCATCATTCCTCCCAAACCGTAGAGATAACCGGGCAAACAATACTCCAAGCCTTGACATTCAATACTCAATTCTGGTAAGGATATGCTGATTTCATCCAGAGGTCGATCGAGGGCTTGCAATATAATTTTTTGAAGATATTCGCGACTGTGAACCCTAAGATAATCACTTATGCTAGCCTTTCTTAAGGGTAATGCAGGATAGTTTTGCAGAGATTTTTTAAGAGTCTGTCTAACTTGGTTGTAGTAAGTAAAAGAATAGCCCGTAAAAGAAATTTCTTGAATGAGTTGGGAAGTACAAAATGTTTGTGGGTGCAGATAGGTGGCAAATCGCATGGCTTTATTTCATCCGTAACGAGCAAATACACTGCTTCCAAGGAATTCAAGCATCATATCAAATCCGGGTTAGCTACCCCCTCGCTCGTGGGGAGAACAAAACTCACTTCTTGCGATCGCCAGAGAATCTACCAGCTTGCTATTTTTCCCTCAGCAGGATTGTCATATTCCTGCTGAGGGGTAGCAAGCCAAGACTTCCCGATCATAAAATGTGCAAAAAAATCATAATTTCAGTTAATTAGTGAAAACCTTGACGCAGATTCAAGCAGCAAAATCCCTGGAAATCGAGCGCTCTAAAATCACTGATTTGCTGCGTGGCAAACTATCTGACTTTTCAATAGATCGCCTATTCCGGTTCTTAAACGCGCTGGGTAGTGATGTGGAGATTCGGGTAGCAAAACCTGAACCTGATACTCAGGCTAAGACAAGGGTGATTGCTATTTAGGCACAATCTAGCGAGGGTTTGCAATTTGTTAGCCTACTCGCTACCGACAGCTAGATTCTGTATTTCTTCTTCTCAATATAATTATCAATATTATTCAGCATATGAGTCAGATATTTAACCAATTTATCTTTGTCATCAACTAACTTGCTCCAAAGTATTGGACTCGATGCATCACAAAACGAAACATTTCCATGTGCCAAATCGCATCGTATCTTAACCACAAAATTCAGAATTTCATCGATTTCTTTAGTCGCCACTCCTAAATTTCCAAAGAAACCGTACATATCGATGAGCTGACGGGGTGACAACCCAGTCAAAAGCATTGCCAGTAGCGGATTGAGACAACTTAAGGTAAAAAAAGATGGGGTC
>NZ_JAUBRN010000131.1:0-4717 GCF_036701875.1 Microcoleus sp. MON1_C5
GATCAGTTTGATTGTTTACGAGATGCGATCGAGGATGTGTTACGCATTGCGTCCTAACCGCCTTGGCGGTTGCTATACCTTGGGGGCGGGCATAATCACCACCCCACAAGAGTCTTAAGATTTTTCCCGATGCAAATCTTGATGTTTTTTGAGCTTAAAAATACTGCTAGCCAAACTTACGAGGGGATTTGATCCGACGATACATCCGGGGCGATCGCCAGATTTGCATCACCCGAAAGCACTTGAGAAGCAGACCCAGTAGTTAATCGATGATCGTAAGAGTGTGTTCCCAAACCCTTAACTTGGCGCATCAAAGTGCCCATTTCCAAAGCACTCATCGCATAATTCCAGCCCAAATTGCTTTTAATTCCAGCCCTTTCCAAAGCTTGCTGCATCGTGTCAGTCGTCACCACCCCAAAAATCACCGGCACCCCTGTCTGAAAAGCAGCAGCAGCAATTCCCTTAGCAACCTCACCAGCCACAAAATCGAAATGAGGAGTTTGGCCGCGAATTACCGCACCCAGACAAATTACCGCATCGTAGCGGTGAGAAAGAGCAGCTTGGCGCGCCACCAAAGGAATCTCAAAACTTCCCGGAACCCAAAAAAAGTCCACCTGAGAGCCATGAGGATTAACATCAACCCCGTGGCGTTTCAAACAATCTTGACATCCCTCCAAAAGTTTGTTAACCACCAAATCGTTAAAACGACCGATGACAATAGCAAACCGCAAAGATTCGGTGTGAGTAAAAGTTCCCTCGAAAACAGTCATAGTGTTCTAGTTTAGATTTTAGGTTTTAGATTTTAGATTTTTGTTTGTGAGAAGGCAAAAGTCAGAAAGCAGCAGCATCTCATCTGAATCTTAAGTGCAAAAACATACAGGATCGCGCGGTCTGGAAAATTCCTAGCTTCTGCCGAATGCCTTTCAATCGCTGGTGAATGCCTTCATCCTTCTATCTTTTACCTTCTTTATTCGATAGAGTTGGGTGAAATTAAACGACTAAAAAGTTCAATACACCCACTGCAATAACCAGCAAAAACCAGAGAGCCGATCCGACATAAATCAGGGATTTAGACTGATTCCAGTTTTGGGGAGAGGCATAAGCAACTGGCACGCCAACGACCATCACAAAAGACAGCAGTACCAGACCCAGTAAAACCACTTGAAACAGAATTGATAACATCTTTTCTCCTTTCGATATAACCGTGCGTTGATCCGAAATAGTTTCCCAGAACCGAAAAAAATCTTCCAAATTCTAGTTTTTGACAGTTTCCCGATCGTCGATCGAGAGATTGTCGGTTGATTGATACGAAAGAACCCGTGCAAATTCGGGCGTTGCGCGAACAGGCGTCAGCGGCTCTTGAGATTTCGATCAATTTTATCATTGTTCGCTACACGACAGAAAACTGGAAAGGTTAAGTTAAAGCCCGATCGACACATCCGGTTTCCGAGGGCGAGAAATTGCTACTGTTTGAGTTAGAGATGCGGGATTTTCGGCTATGGACTTAGTTTTGTGCCACACAACAGCAGATTTTGACGCCTTGGGGGCGGCGGTGGGACTTTGCGTGCTGCGCCCCGGTAGCAGGATCGTATTGACGGGCGGGTGTCATCCGACAGTGCGGGATTTTTTGGCGCTACACCGCGACGAGTACCCACTGATTGAACGCCGATCGGTCAATCCCCAACAAATTCGATCGATTAGTATAGTTGATGCGTCCCAGCGCGATCGTTTGGGAAAAGCCGCCGAGTGGCTGGATTTGCCACAAGTGAGCGAAATTGCTGTTTTCGACCATCACCTACAGGCCGATTTAGACATTCCCGCTACTGTTACGCAGATCGAAGCAGTCGGAGCCAGCACGACATTAATTGTCGAAAAGCTCAAAAATCAAGCAGAAAAGAGGGAGACACCATTCCGCCTGCTGCCTTCGGAAGCAACAGTAATGGCCCTCGGCATCCACGTCGATACAGGTTCCCTCACCTTTGAGGGCGCAACTGCACGAGATGCAATAGCTTTGGCCTGGTTGATGGAACAGGGAGCGAGTTTGGGGGTAATAGCTGAATATGTAGAACCCGGTTTGTCTCCTCAATTGCAAGATTTGCTCAGAGAAGCGCTGAATAATTTGCGATCGGAAACTTTGCACGGTTACAGCATAGCCTGGGTGCTGCTATCTACTGAAGCTTACGTTCCGGGGCTTTCTTCACTGGCTTCTCGCTTGCTGGATTTAACTGAAACCGATGCTCTGCTTTTAGGTAATGTTTATAAATTTGGCGAAAACGAAAACAACCGCAACATAGCTCCCGAATCGCCAGTTTCCAATCGATTAACTATTATCGGTCGATCGCGCATCGAAGGAACAAACCTCAGCGAATTGTTCAAACCCCTCGGCGGCGGAGGCCACGCCCGCGCCGCTTCCCTCGCCACCCGCGATGTTGACCCCCTGCTGACTTTAAATCAGTTAGCTGAGGAACTCAAAACTCAAATTCCCCACCCTCCGACAGCCCGCGAATTAATGTCGTCTCCAGTGCGGAGTATTCGCCCGGAAACATCGGTAGGGGAAGCTCACCGTATACTCCTACGTTACGGACATTCGGGGCTTTCTGTGGTCGATGCGGGCGATCGACTCGCCGGCATTATCTCGCGGCGCGACATTGACATTGCCCTGCACCACGGTTTCAGTCACGCCCCGGTGAAGGGTTACATGACTCCGCAGCTAAAAACGATCGCCCCAGATACCTTGCTGCCGGAAATTGAATCTTTAATGGTGACATACGATATCGGGCGCTTGCCAGTGTTGGAAAACGGTCAACTGGTGGGAATTGTTACCCGGACTGACGTGTTGCGGGAATTGCACCAGCAAAAAGCGCGAGACAGGGGAAGTAATGCAGAATTCTCTTATTGTGCCGTGCCCGAATCGGTTGAGCAGTTGTTGCGATCGCGCATCAGTCCCGAATTATGGCAATTATTGTCGATCGCCGCCAATATTGCCCAAAATCGCGGCTGGCAACTTTATATTGTGGGTGGAGCAGTCCGGGATTTACTCTTAGCCACGGATGATACACTGGCGCTAACAGATATCGATTTGGTTGTGGATGGAAAGTGCGGTTCCGACGATTCCGGTGCTGGTGTCGAGTTAGCTTCCTCGCTGCAAAAACTTTACCCCGAATCGCGTTTGGACGTTCACGGTCAATTTCAAACCGCCGCGCTTTTGTGGCCCAAAGACTCTGCTTTCGGCTCGCTGTGGGTGGATATCGCGACTGCTCGTACTGAATTTTATCCTTATCCGGCTGCAAATCCTGAAGTTGAAGCGAGTTCGATTCGCCAAGATTTGTACCGCAGGGATTTTACAATTAATGCGCTGGCTGTGCGGTTGGGTGTTCCTCGCAGTGGCGAATTGTTAGATTTTTTTTGCGGTTTGCTGGACTTGGAATCGAAGCAAATTCGAGTTTTGCACGCCAACAGTTTTATCGAAGATCCAACGCGAATTTATCGCGCTGTGCGGTTTGCGGTGCGGCTGGGGTTTGAAATTGAGCCCCAGACGGAAGGATACATCCGCAACGCTTTGGCCAGCGGGATTTATTACCGAATTCAGGGGGAAAACGGCCGAGCTCCGGCTTTGGAAACTCGGCTCAAAAGCGAATTGAAATACATTTTGCAAGCTCCTTACTGGAAAGTTGCTTTGCAAATGCTGGGAGATTTGCAGGCTTTGCGCTGCATTCATCCTAGTTTGGAGTTGGATCGGGAGTTGTGGCGGCAACTGCGTTTGCTCGATCGGTGTTTGAATGGAAGAAGGAAGAAGGAAGAAGGAAGAAGGAAGAAGGAAGAAGGAAGTTCGGCAACGGATTCTGTAACGGATTTAACGGATGTAAAGGATAGAAGGAAGAAGGAGAAGGGAAGAGGGGAAAAGGAAGAAGGAAGAGGGAAGAAGGAACAAACTATCCCCAATTCCCAATTCCCAATTCCCGATGCCCAATCCCCGATGCCCAATTCCCCATTCCCCATTATCAATATTCCCGATTGGCAGATGCGGCTGGAAGTTTTGATAGCTTATTTAGCGCCGGAATATCGCGGCAAGGTGGCTGCAAATCTTCAGTTACCTGCTGACAGCATTAAGCGGTTGGAAGTGTTGGAAGCCGGAAAGAACCAGTTAGCAGAGAATTTGCCTAAGTGCGAGTTGCCGAGTCAATTGGTGCTGCTGTTGAGGAATTATGAGTTGCCGGTGTTAATTGCTATCTCCCTACAAAGTCCGCGAAGTGCACGCCGCCAAATCTGGGAATATCTCACCAAATGGGCGAATGTTGAGCCGCCTTTGAATGGCAACGATTTGAAGGCTTTGGGTTATAAGCCGGGGCCTGGGTTTAAACGAATGTTGGATGATTTGTTGGCGGCGAGGTTGGATGGCAATTTGGGCGATCGGGCTGCTGCTATCTCTTTCTTAGCACAACGTTATCCTCAAACTTAGTAAAGTGCGTCAGCAGCGCGTTATTTTTTATATAATTGATTAGCTAATTGCTGACGCACTCTACTAAAATTTAAGTTGTCAATCCTAAACAGCCTAACCAGGCGATCGCACATTATTGATATTTCCCGAATTAACGTGAAGAAACATCACGCTCCTGCTTTAATCGCAATTGTCCTTTACAAACTGTAGTTTAGACTAACTAAAGATGAGAACGGTGGCCCAAGAAAAACTAGAGCCACCGTTAAGGAGAGAATGAGG
>NZ_JAUBRN010000036.1:0-73529 GCF_036701875.1 Microcoleus sp. MON1_C5
TGACCCCATCTTTTTTTACCTTAAGTTGTCTCAATCCGCTACTGGCAATGCTTTTGACTGGGTTGTCACCCCGTCAGAGTCCAGAGTTTTATCATTTAGCCTATGAACAACTGCCAAAACGCCATATCGTTAAGATTTGGCAGGAAGAACTCAATCCGGATCGGCATGGGGGACACAATGGTTTTACAATTGAGGGCGATCGCTATTTTACCAAACGGGCGATCGCTTCAATCCTCCGCGAGCCTGCTGTCTATCTCTGGTATTGTTTGCAAAAGGCAGTTTTTTTCTGGTTGGGAAACCCTATAAGTGACTGGCCTTATCACGCTATGTTTAATGTGCAGGCAATGCGGTCTTTCTTTTCGCGGCAACGGCTTTTCGGCATTTTATAGTCGCGAATTTTGCCTGTATTTGCTGCTTTGGGCATGATAGTTTTGCGGCATCCCTGGCGGGAGTTTTTGCCACTGTTGCTAGTCTGTGGCTATTTTACTTTGATTCATGCGCTCACTTATGCAGAAGTTCGCTACAGCGATCCGCTGCACCCGATTTTTGCGGTCGCAATTGCTACGGCTGCGGGGGAACTTCAGCGTCGTTTGAAGTTAATTAGTCAGTAGGTATTAGACAGTAGGCAGTTTGTGCAGGCTAAAAGTTGCTATGATAGAGGTGTATAATATGTTCGGTTAAATAGTTATAATACTAGAGACCAAAAGTAGTGCCGAATCCTATAAGCGATCGAGTAGATCCTGTACCATCCTAACTATCCTGGCATTTGCTATAACTTTGAGTTAAACGGATATTTTCAATTATGAAATCTAATCGATTTAAAGAATTAGATATGATGAGAGGCTTTGCTGCCTGCTGGGTAGTGGGGGTTCATTTTTGGTACTTCAATTTCTTGCCTCGATTTTTTGGATACAGCAACTTTTTCGAGTATGAAAAAGCAGGGTACCCAGCCTCGACGATTGCCAAGTATTTTCCCCTGCCATTTAATAGTGCAGGCAATATAGTTTTTGATTTGCTGAATATATTTTTCGTGCTTGGATATCAGGGAGTTCATATTTTTTTCATTCTCAGTGGTTTTGGACTGGCTTATTCAAGAATTTTAAAACCTGATGAAAGCTGGAGCATTTTTATGAGAAAAAAATTTTTCCGGCTCTACCCTACCTACTGGATACTTTTAATTGTATCTTTGATAATTCCTCGGTTAAGAGCGGATTTATTTTATGGCTATTTTGATTGGTGGTCATTGTGGAGAAGTTTTATTATTCTCGATAAAGCAATACCATTTTCTTGGTTTATGCTTCCACTAATTCAATTTTATTTGTGTTTCTTTGTGCTGTTCAAACTTTTACATAAATATTCTATCAAACAATTTATCATGACTTCTTTTTTTATAAAAGTAACCTATACATTTTTAGTTTTAATTTTAGCGTATAACGTATTTTTGCCAATATTGGGCGATGCCGTTTATCCAGGCTATTTAGCAATTTCAAGGTTATTTGAGTTTTGTTTAGGAATGGCAATGGCAAAGGTTTATGCAAGTAATCCTACTCTATTAATTAATTACCTAACTAAGCCCGTCACACTAGCCATAGCAATATTTTTTGAAATTTTGGGTATTCTGGCTTCCCTCCCAGAATCAAATCCAAGAATTCTCGGCGTATATTTACCTTTTGGAGTGTCTTTTTATGATGCTTTCATTGGATTTGGCCTATTGGTAATTGTCTTTAATTTGTGTAGAGAATTAATACATTTCTCAGACTTAACAACGAGATTTTTAACAGGGATTTCTAAGATTTCCTATGAACTCTATTTAACGCAGTTTATAGGGTTAATTGTTCTACCCAAATTTTTTACTATGGTTGTGCGAGGTGAACCTTCACTTTTGACGGCTAGCCGTGCTATTTTACTTTATATATTAATTAGTGAAATTTGTATAGTTAATGCTTGTTTATTACAACAGCTAACAAACTCGATCGCCCGTCGAGTTAGATTAGCGATGGGTCTGTTTACCTCGGGCATAAAATAACCTAAATTAGTAGTTAATAATCACGTGTTATCAAAAACTAGAGTTCTAAATTTGTTCCTAGGCCTTTTAATTGCCCTCAGCCTAGAGTTGTTCATCGGAACGACAACTTTTGCTCAAAACATCGAAACAATTAAAATTTCCGGTACTGCTGCGGGTGTCAGCACTCGCTACATCGGTGCAGTCGAGGGTAATATCAATTTCGACATCAAAGATTTGCAAGATTTGGGAATTAATACCTACCGCATTTACGGGGGGATGTCCCGGTGGGAACCCGAAGACGACGACGGTAAATACGGTTGGCCATCTATTGACGAAATTAAGACAAATCCCAATATAATTAATTGGGCGCACTGGGATCAGATTATGACTAATCCGCCCCAGGGTAGCGATTATTGGTGGTCGGGACAACCCGGTACTGTTTGGCAAGGCAATGCCAGGACGATTTTTAATACTCTAAAAGAAGCAAATATTCGCCCGGTTGTCAGTATTCGTAATGTTGATAATAGCTGGCGGCCTAGTTGGGCGCTGCAACTGAATCCGCCGCGCACAGGAGAAGATTGGAATGAGTGGTGGGAACACGTTTTTGCTACGGTTTATTGGCTGAATGTTCGCAATGATTACCGCGTTGATGATTGGGAAATTCACAACGAACCGGATAATCGCGATCAGGGTTGGGGTGGGACTAGGGCTGACTATTTTGAATTGGTTAAGGTGGCAAAAGATGCGATCGACTTTGTTTACCAAACTTATTTGCCTTCGCGCACTTACCGCATCCACGGCCCGAAAACCGTAGGAGGCAGCAATTGGCCCGCTAGTGCTTTGCAGGAAATACCGAATTATTTTGATACAGTCAATGTCCACAACTACGATGCAGATATTTCTAACTACACCCGCAAAGTGCGTGGCTGGATGAACGGTACTGTCCGCGCTAACTCGCAGCTTTGGGTAGGAGAATGGGGAACTTACGAAATTAGCTACGGCGATTTATCTTTAGCTTTAAATTTGATTAAGAATTTGATTCGAGGTTCCCAACCGGGGGATAATTATATTTACGGCAGTCACATATTCTGTTTGTACGACTGGGGTAAGCAGGGACTGGCGGAAGGTTTGCTAGGTGATGAGGGAAAACGGCGCGCGAGCTACTATGCTTTGCGGATGGGAATTAGGGCATTGCAGGGCGGAAAAACTACATTTTTTCCTATCACTAACAGTTCGGATTTAATGGCAGTTGCAACTCTTGATGCTAGCAAGAATGTTTACTTGCTGGTTGTCAATGACCGAGCAACATCTTACACTGTTAATGCTGATATTTCGGAGCTGATAAAAACGGGTAATGGCACGGTGCGAGAGTTCAGTTCTAAAACAATGGATGAGGTTGTTGGTAGCTTAAGGCTGAAGGGCGGAAATGCGAGTTTTGCACTGGCGGGGAACAGCGCTATTCTCATCAAGTTCGATCGCCAGAATTGAAGCTCAAATCCTCTGGGCCATAATTGAGATAAGATAGAATTAGTTATGCTCAGAATTATTTATTTTCTGCCTATTTGGCCATCGAACCCTCGAACCCTCGAACCCTCAAACCCTCGAACCCCTAATTGCACAGTTGCCATACCTAAGTCGTCCTGTTGTGATTCCCCTCCTGTCGCTGGTAAATTGGTAGCGTGCAGGTATCTTGCCTCAAACAGAATCCGAGCGAGAGTTCCGTTGAGGGCCAGAAAGTAGGGTGCAGTCTAGACAATCCCAGAAATTCTTGCTCGTAAACCCGCAGCAGTTAGGCTAGGCGAGGAATTGCCTGCCCGCCTTCGTGTCCGCCGTCTGGCAGATAGCATTGGTTCTGAAAGTCAGAAGCCGTCAATTATCAGGATATGGCACGGAATTAATTTTAAATGCCAAGATGCTGGAAGTAGGGGTGAGTTTAATCGTACAGAAACTTTGAGCGCGCTTGGAAATCTCGCGGGCAAAGCCTCTCAATCAATCTGCTGCTTGCGATCGGGTTTTTCCAACAAATATCACTTTTATGCCCCCTGATGTTTATTCCCTCCCTCAGTCAGGTCATCAACCGCAATCCCCTCACCGTCACCGCTGAGACGCCCATAGAAAAGGCGATCGAGCTGATGAGTAGCACAGGAGCCAGTTACGTCCTCGTGGTAGAACCGCGCGGGAATTTTCAACTCGGAAATCTCATGAACGGAACTTCCCGACAATCGCGGGAACAGTCGGGTTTCTACAACGGCGTACCGCGTGCGGTACACGCAGGAGGCAACGGGCTGGGTCTCAACGGCTCAAAAGCTCCCTATGCGGGCGGCCAGACAGTGCTGGGGATTTTTACAGCGCGAGATGTCGTACAGCTAAATTCGATCGGGGCTGCTTTGAGCGGATTTGCGATCGAGCAAATCATGATCCGAACCGTAACTGTAGCCCGAGAATCGGAAATTCCCGACTTTTTTGCCTTAGCAAATCTCTTGGAGAAAAATCAGATCAGCCATTTGCCGATCGTCAGCGAGGCTGAAGAACTTGTTGGTTTAATTAGCTCTCAAAGCTTGGTGCAAATGTTGCAGGGAATTGGGGAATCTACACCAAAAGCAATTAGCAGCGCTTCGCCACCTGCGGCTTTCGCATTCCCTCCGCCACTGCCAATTCTGAATCAGAAATTAGAGCTACCCGCAAGTTTAATTAAACTTTATCAAATCCCCCAAATAGCAGGCTCGCGAATAATTCACGCTCCTTCTAATTCTTCGGTTCGCTATTTGGCGCAACTGATGTTTAGACACAATGTTAGTTATGTATTAATCACTGAAACCCCCGATCAACACTCGACTGGTGCGGCTCACAATTCCAAATTTACAAATCCCAACCTTCACAAACTGGTTGGGGTGGTAAGTTCGCGGGATATTGTGCAGTTGCAGGCGCTGGGAAGAGACTCTAACAAAATTAAAGCGGGATCAATTTGCAGCAGTTCCCCGCCGCTGGTGCGATCGCACTCTACCCTCGAAGCAGCCGTCGCGCTGCTGCAAAAACACTACTGCCAGTTGCCTTTATTAGTCATTAACGAAACAAATCACCCGATCGGGATTATCAATCCTAAAACTATCCTTTTACAAGCGCTTGATTCAAAATCTCTGCATTCTGGCTTGATCGCTTTGCAGCGCCAGCTAGAATCTAGCAACGCTCAATACAAAAAACTCTCTGCAGAAATACAGCGGACAGCAGCAAATAGCCACGAGGTGGCTGAAATTTCTCACCACAGTTTCGTAGAGCGGCCAAATCTCCCCCCTGCAGTCAACAATCAGGGGATTTGGGACTGGAATCTCGAAACAGATGAGTTTTTTTATTCGGCGCGGTGGCAAGAAATGCTGGGCTACCAAGAAGGGGAAATCTCGAATCGCCGATCCGAATGGTGGAGTCGCATCCACCGAGATGATATTGACTCGGTAAAGGCAGCTTTAGAAGAACACTTCGCCGAAAAGACACCGGATTTTGCAGCAGAATATCGGATGTACTGTAAAGACGGCAGCACTGTCTGGGTGCTGAACCGAGGTCAAGTTTTACGCAGCGCTACCGGCAAACCGCTGCGGGTAGTAGGAACTCATACAGATATTACTCCAAACAAGCAGTTTGAAGTCAAAAACCGCGAGCACGATCGAGAACAATTCCATCTATTTGACTCTTTGAAAGCAACAGTAATTTTCCACATAGATGCGGCGGGGGTTTGGAAATTTCTCAACCGCGCTTGGACGGAGATTACGAATTTTTCGGTGTCCGAAAGTTTGGAAACTAATTTTTTAGAGTGGGTGCATCCAGAGGATCGCGAGCAATGTACAAATTTATTGGAGTCTTTGCTGTCGGGGAAGTCGGAATTTGAACGCCGAGAACTGCGATTTAAGTCCAAGTCGGTTTCGGGTAAAAACTCCTTGGGAATTCACAGTAATTCCGGCTTTGTTTCCGTGGAACTATTTGCCCAAGTCCGCCGGAATTCCCAAGGCGAAATAGTGGGAATTTTCGGGACTTTACACGATGTCTGCAACCGCCTCGAAGGAGTTGAGGAACTGCGGGAAAGCGAGCGCGCAATTCGATCGCTCTACGAGGTAATGGTGACCTCGGAAGGTTCTTTTGACGATCGAACGATCCGGTTGCTGGCAATGGGCTGTAGTCAGTTTGGAATGGATATCGGGCTGTTGGGCAGGGTTTTGGGCGATCGCTACGAAGTGATTGCGGCTTATGTACCGGAAGATTTTCCCTTTGGATTTGCTAAAGGAGACGGTTTTGCTTTGAGCAGAACCTTTGAGCGAGAGGTTTTGCGATCGAGCGAACCTATTTCTGTCGAATCAGCCGGCACTACTCAGTGGCGCAACCACCCCGCTTACAGCGTCCGCAAGTTGGAGGCTTTTGTGGGGACGAGGGTAATAGTCCAAGGGCGAGTTTTTGGCACTTTGAGCTTTACTTCCCGCACCACTAAATCTCCTTTTAAACCGCTGAATTTTGAAATTTTAAAGTTGATGGGCAATTACATCGGCGCAGAAATTGCCCGCGAAGAGCGAGAGCGAACTTTGCAACGTCAGTACCAGCGCGTTTTACTACTCAAACAAATTACTCAAAAAGTGCGATCGACCTTAGATACTCAAGAAATTTTTCAGACTACCGCCACCCAAATCGGCCGCGTGTTTGGTGTCAATCGCTGTACAATTCATACCTATCTTTCCGAACCTTATCCCCACCTTCCTTGCGTGGCGGAATACTTAGAACCCGGTCACGAATCGGCTTTAGATTTAGAACTTTCTGTCACTTATAACCCGTACACCGAAAAACTCCTCGCTGAGGATATAGCCCTAGCATCTCCCGATGTGTTTGCCGATCCTTTGCTGGAATCTTCGGGGCCGATGTGCCGCCGCATCGGATTAAAATCTATGTTGGCTGTTCGCACTTCCTATCAAGGAGAACCGAATGGAATTATTACTTTGCACCAGTGCGATGCAACTCGCCAGTGGAATCCGGACGAAATAGAACTCTTAGAAGATGTGGCCGCTCAAGTCGGCATTACCTTAGCTCAAGCACAACTTTTAGAAACGGAAGTTCAGCGACAGCGACAGTTAGCCGAGCAAAATGAAGCTTTAGATCAAGCACGACAAGCGGCGGAAGTTGCTAATAGAGCTAAGAGCGAATTTTTAGCGACTATGAGTCACGAAATCCGCACTCCGATGAATGCGGTAATCGGGATGACGGGCTTGCTGCTGGATATGGAACTAACTCCTGAACAGCGTGATTTTGTGGAGACAATTCGTACCAGCGGCGATGCTTTGCTGACTATTATTAACGATATTCTAGACTTTTCTAAGATTGAATCTGGAAAATTGGATTTGGAACGCAGCCCCTTCGAGCTGCAAAACTGTATAGAAGAATCTCTAGAATTACTGGCTCCGAGAGCCTCAGAAAAAGGTTTAGAGCTGGCTTACTTTATTGATGATTCTGTTCCTAAAAACATTTTAGGAGATGTCACGAGGCTGCGCCAAATTTTGGTAAATCTGCTGGGGAATGCAGTTAAGTTTACAGAATCTGGAGAAATTGTGGTGTGCTGTACAGCTAGGCAAATTGAACAGGTAGCGGCTAACAGTTCGCCAGATAGAATTAATATTCTAGCGCCACAACCGCTCGCAATTAACCAGGGAGAGTTGGCACATAGCAGACAATACGAGATTCAATTTGCTGTCCAAGATACGGGAATTGGCATTCCGCCAGACCGCATGGATCGCCTGTTTAAAGCTTTTTCGCAGGTGGATGCTTCGACAACGCGACATTACGGCGGGACGGGTTTGGGACTGGCTATCAGCCAGCGTTTGAGCGATATGATGGGCGGTACAATGTGGGTTGTCAGCCAGGTTACTCCGGGAAGTTCTAAGTCTCAATCGGCCGTTTCTGCGATCGGACAAAGTATCGCTGGAAGGTCGCCAGCAGAATTTACTCCGCCGTCGATATCCGGTTCGGGTTCGATTTTTTATTTCACGGTGACTGCTGAAGCGAATGACATCCGGGCTGAGGAAAAAAGGCCAGAATTTGCCGCTGGTAAGCGCTTGTTAATTGTTGAGCATCATGCCATTAATCGGCAAGTTTTGATCCGGCAGGCAGAGTCTTGGGGAATGATACCCGTGGCTGTAACTTCGGGTGCTGAGGCTTTGGAAATCATCAAAGGAAACTCGCCGCTCGATTTAGCTATTTTGGCGATGAATCTACCCGATATGGACGGTGTGGCTTTGGCTGTGGAGATTCGGAAATTTGAGCTGAGCAATTTGTCGGGCGGCGACAATCTAAATCCGAATGCCATCGTTAAAAACACTCGCAAAATAGCACTACCTTTGGTGCTGTTTACTTATTTAAGTAAGGCGGAAGTTTGGAAAAAACTTGAAACTACAGAAGTACATTTTTCTGCTTTTTTAACTAAGCCTTTAAAACAGTCCCAGTTTTATAATGTGTTGCTGCAAGTTTTTGGATATGTTACTGGCAGAAGCGGCAGGGGAGAAGTTTCAAATGTGGTGACTTTGACTTCGGGATTGAAGTATTTTGAAAATTCTCAAGAACAGCACCGCGTGCAGCGGACGCCTGCTGTTTTGAGGCAGGTTGCGGCGAATTCTGCCGGACAGGATGCAGCTAATTCTAGTCAGATTCGGATTTTGCTGGCTGAGGACAATGTGGTGAATCAAAAAGTCGCTACGCATTTACTCGACAGGATAGGATATCGGGCTGATATTGCGGCTAATGGGTTGGAGGTTTTGGAGGCGCTGAAGCGGCAATCTTACGATGTTGTGCTGATGGATGTGCAGATGCCGAACATGGATGGGTTGGAAGCGACGCGCCGCATTTGTCAGGAATGGCCTGCTAACAAGAAGCCGAGAATTATTGCGATGACTGCTAATGCGATGCAGGGCGATCGCGAAAAGTGTCTGGAAGCAGGTATGGACGATTATATTACTAAGCCCGTGCGCCGGGAAGAGTTGGCGATCGCCTTGAGCAAGTGCTCACCTCTGAATCGGGATGAATTGGAGGCGGTTACTGAGCAAAACAATCCAGATATTTCCGATCGCATTGACAGTGATAATGGGGCATCTTCGAGCGTTCAACCGGGAGCCGATTCGCCGATTGATTTTCATATTTTGCAAAATCTCCGCGAGCTAGACGATGATGAAGACCCAGATTTTTTGGGGGAGCTGATTAAGATATATTTGGAAGACGCACCGCAACATTTAGAAACTATTAAGGAGGCTATTTTTCTCGGCGATGCTGATAGTTTGAAGCTCGCTTCTCACACGCTGAAGTCGAGCAGCGCCAATTTAGGAGCGGTGTCTTTTTCTGCTGTTTGCAAGGAGTTGGAGTATATGGGTCGCGTGGCGGTTGAATCTGGAGGGGAACAGGTTTTTGATGTGAGTACGGCGCGCGATCGCCTGTTGGAAGCCCAAGCGGAGTGGGAAAAGGTGCGGGCGGCTTTTGAGACGGAATTGGAAACGGGGAAGTTGCGATCGCAAATAGGGTAATTTCTAATTGGTAATGGGTAATTGCTAATGGGGAATTGCCCTTACCGATTACCAGAAGAGCTATTTAACTTTCACCTAAATATGCTTTGCGAACAGTTTCATTTGACTGCAAATCACTAGCAGTACCAGCGACTACAACCTGACCGGTTTGGATGACATAGCCGCGGTGGGCTACACTTAAAGCCATGCGAGCGTTTTGTTCCACCAGTAAAATAGTTGTTCCTTCAGCATTAATATCGCGGACGATCGCAAAAATTTGACTGACTAACATCGGAGCCAATCCCATACTCGGCTCGTCCAATAATAACAAGCGGGGGCGCGACATCAAAGCCCGGGCGATCGCCAACATTTGCTGTTCGCCGCCGCTGAGAGTTCCCCCTTTTTGACTAATTCTTTCTCGCAAACGAGGAAATAAATTTAATGCTTTTTCCATATCCGACTTGATACCGAGAGTATCGTTGCGGAGATAAGCACCCATTTCTAGGTTTTCTTGCACCGTCATTCGCGGAAAAATCAACCGCCCTTCGGGACTTTGAGAAATCCCCAAACGGACGATCGCCTCTGTAGATAGTGCTTCTAAAGGCTTTCCCTCAAATAATACAGTGCCTTGGCGCGGGCGCAGCAGTCCTTGAATTGTGCGGAGAGTTGTAGTTTTCCCCGCCCCGTTGCTGCCGATTAATGTCACAACTTCTCCCTGCGAGACTGTTAGCGATACTCCTTTGAGAGCGTGGATATTTCCGTAGTAAGTGTGAATGTCTTTAATTTCCAACATAATTACTCTTTCTGCTTTGTGCTTTATTATATTATCCAGACTAATTATAAATTTTTATTGCATTTATTTAAAATTAACTTTTTTTATAGTAATCAGTAATTTTACTTAGGTCAACACCCGCCCTAGCTCCCATACAATGTATTTTTAGTAGCTGTGGCGACCAACTTTACAGAATTTTTACTTAAACACAAGATTTCTTGACAGTAGCTTTACAAAAATCTCTAAGTAAATAGGTAGTATTAATACGTAAGCGAAACCAACCGCTACAAGTTACCAATAACAGCACTTAAAATTTTTCAAATTTAAGGAAATCTACCATGAAATTCAATCACAGTACCGGAGCGATCGCATTTTTATTAGCAACTCCTTTAGTAACCGGCTTGACTGTAGGCATTGCCCCTAGCAGTGCTGCAATAATCGCAGGTTCTGCTGCAGAAGTAACCATTGACGACTTCAGTCACAGACCGACTGGGACAGGTACATTCACTAACACTAACACTCAGACAAGAGCGACCAGGGGTTTTGTTATTAGCAAAGCGAATGCTGAGGCAGCTTTTATATCTAACTGTCACGAATTGCTGGCAGCAAATCTCTCGCAAAGTGGAGTCATAGGCACCGGGAATAACTATTCCGGTTTAGCCAAAAGTCAAGCAGCAGTGATCGGTGACTTCTCTATTAAGGCAAAAGAAACTTTTTCCTTCACTGTTCAGACTATTTTACATCTTTTAACATCTGTTACTAATCCCCAATCAGAACGGGCTAGCGCCACAGGTAGTATATCTTTTGCATTAATTGACACTGTTTCTAACATTCTTTTAGACTCATTTCAATTTGGGATCGGTTTGCACTCTTTTAAAGCCCCGGAATTAAGTTTGTCATACAACCTCGCTGGAAACTTTAATCCCACACAAATTAATTTTGCTTTTCTCGCTCAAGGTAATACAACAAGCCTGAGCTTGTATACTTCCGGAGTGTATTCGCGGACTTTTGACAGCACCACTAATTTTAAATTAGTAGAAGTTAAGAACAATATCGCAGGGGCACAAGCGCAACCAGTTCCCCAAGCAGAACCAGTTCCCGAACCTACTACTATATTAGGCACTGCCATGTTTTTCGGTTTCCTCACCAAGAGGCGAAAACTTAAGAATCAATTGTCTGAAGTTAAATCAAAAGTTTAGGAATGACGCAAAACATCTAACTAGGTCAACTATGCTGTTAGATACCCGACTTATTTAATAAGAAGTCGGGTATCTAGTTATTCTGTATTATCCATTGCCCTCTTCTTCTTTTCCCAAATATGCCTCAATTACCCGAGGATCTGCGCGAACTTGATCCGGAGTTCCCTCAGCAATTTTAGTACCATACTCCATCACACTAACGCGATCGCTAATTCCCATCACCACCTTCATATCGTGTTCAATCAGCAAAATACTCAACTTCAACTCATCGCGAATCCGGTAAATAAAGCGAGTTAAATCAGCCGTTTCGTTCGGATTCATCCCCGCAGTCGGTTCGTCCAAAAGCAGCACTTTCGGATCGGAAGCCAAAGCCCTGGCAATTTCCAATCTCCGCTGGTCGCCGTAGGAAAGGTTTTTTGCCAACTCCGGCGCTTTAGAAGCACCTAAACCGACAAAATCCAGCATAGTCAGCGCTTTTATTTTAGCTTCTCGTTCCTCAATCATCGCAGCCGGAGGGCGGAGGATTGCGCCCAACAAACCTGTTTTTAATCGGCAGTGTCTGCCTACTAAAACATTATCCAGCACAGTCATATTGTTAAACAAACGGATATTTTGAAAAGTTCTAGCAATACCGAAAGTTGTCAGGTGATCCGGAGGCAAACCCGTGATATTTTTATTTTCAAGTACCAACTGTCCCCCACTCGGTTTGTAGATACCCGTCAGCATATTAAAAAAAGTAGTTTTGCCCGCACCGTTGGGGCCGATCAAACTGGCGATCGATCCTTTTTCCAATGTTAAACTAACCTGGTTGACTGCCGTCAAACCGCCGAATCGCATGGTAAGTTGCTGTGCTTCTAATAATGACATTGGGGTTGTGTTTCCTAATATTAGTTAAGTTGTTATAGCTCGGATTCTATATAATACCAAATCCGCTCGGTTAAACTGCGTCAGCTTGGCTGTGGTGGGATGCTGGTTACGACACCGAAAGATTTGGGCATCGGAATGCGTTACAGAAAGTCTTGGGCTAAGCTTCATGACTGCGTTTCGGTTTAAGGTTTCCCCTTGAGTTTAAGGACAAAAAGGGTGGAAAATTAAATTACACGGGTAGTTTTTCAGGAGGATCGGCTACTCTAGTAAGGGGTAGTATTGAGGCCGGAACTATGATGAAGCTTGGTTTGCTGGTGCGATCGCGAAGCGTCTCCGCAGAAAAATCGCCAAACAACGACTTAGGAATCGGAAAAGTTACCGAGCTATCCTACTCTACAGCAACAGTGGAATACTTCTGCTCAATTGGGCAACGCCTTGAAAAAACCTTACCCTTAACTTCGCTTCATAGAGTTCAACTCCCGCCTCAGACACGATGCTACATCCAGCCAGAAAGCCAGGATACATGGATAATGGGCAGAATTTTTGACTGGGATGAAGACAAAGGTGAGTATCGAATCGACCTACCCGATAAAAAGATAGCATTAGTTGCTGAACAGGAAATTTACGTTCGTTGCAACCTACCCATCGATGACCCCATCGAAACTCTAGCGATGAAAGGTCAGGAAACGCCCTACTTTCACGATCGACGTTTAGCTTTTGTCCAGTGTCTCATCCAACAACGCGCTGTCAGTCGCGGGATGACAGGACTGATTTCTGCCAATATTGACCTTTATCCTCATCAAGTTGAAGTTGTCCGCCGCGTACTCGAAGACCCCATTCAACGTTACCTCTTAGCTGATGAAGTTGGACTGGGAAAGACGATCGAAGCAGGTGCTATTCTTCGCCAGTATCTCCTCGATCGACCGCAGGGACGTGCAGTGGTGCTAGTACCGCAATACCTGCGGGAACAGTGGCTTCAAGAATTAGAACATAAATTCTATGTCTCTGACTTGGACAATCGTGTCCAGGTACTTGCAGTAGAGGATGTCGATCGAGTCAGCCCGAATGCCGATTTGGGCTTCCTGATTTTAGATGAAGCACATCATATTGCAGCAATGGCGACCTCTTCAGATTCGATAAAGCGCAGGCGTTTCCAGACTTGCAAACACCTCGCTCATAAAAGCGATCGCCTACTTCTATTATCTGCAACTCCAGTTCTCAATCACGAGCGAGATTTCCTGGCGATGCTGCACTTACTCGATCCGATCACCTATCAACTTGATGATTTAGAAGGTTTTCGTGCGAGGGTGAAAAACCGCCAACAAATTGGTCGAGTTTTACTCTCATTTAAAGAGAAAGCAAATCCGTTTGTGCTTAAAACTAACCTCAACCAACTGCGAAACCTTTTTGCTGAAGATAAATATCTGCTAAATCTCGTAGAGGAATTACAAAATTGTTTGGTTTCTCCAGAAACACTCCCGGCCGATCGAGATCGAATTGTGCGATAGATTCGCACCCACATCAGCGACACCTATCGGTTACACCGTCGAATGCTCCGCAACCGTCGCGCTGCGGTGGAAGATGTAATTTTTGACCGAAATGTTACGCCAAAATTAGAGTATGACTTAGATGAGCGATCGCCCCAAATTCACGAACTAATTGATGAATGGCGCACAGTCGCTCCTAATGAACAACAATATCAGCACATTTTTCTGCTTTTATTCCGTGCTGCTGGTACTTGGCTGGGAATCTTACAACAGGTAGTTGAAGTCCGTTTAAATTCTATCTCCCATGCTAGCATCATTCAGGAATTTGGGATTGATAGCGCCCGAATTTTGACTGAAACTCCCAAGTTTTCAGGAGAAGCAGAAATCCTGCAATCTTTGCTGCAAATTACTCAAGAACCTTCTGAAGAAGGCGATCGCATCGAATTACTCAAGATTGTTCTACTTTCTCATCTGTCAGAATGTTTGAAACTTCAATCTTATCGCAGCAACCTTGATAGATTGCTGGAACAGGTGCAGCAGCGAATTCGCCGCCCGATACCGGGAGATACCCTACCAAAAGTTATCATTTTTACCAGTTTTATTCAAACCGGCGCTGAGATTGTCCGGTGCTTATCAGGTACTTTCGGTAGCGGAACTGTAGCTAGCCATCAATTAGGGATGAAACGCTCTGATGTTGAAAAAAACCTCGATGGCTTTAAAAAGGACCCCAATTGTTTTATCCTAGTGTGCGATTCCTCTGGTGAAGAAGGCCGCAACTTCCAATTTGTGAACTGGATGATTAATTTCGATCTTCCCTGGTCGCCAAATCGTTTAGAACAAAGGATTGGTAGGATCGATCGTATCGGTCGCCCTTTAAATGTTCAATTTACAGTATTCGCCGGCTCAGACTTAGAGGATAGCCCTCACGATGCTTGGTATCAATTATTAAAAGACGGTTTTGGCATCTTTCGTCAATCAATTGCCAGTCTCCAGTTTTATGTAGATAAAAAACTGCCAGAACTAGAAGCCACTTTGTTTCAATCTGGTGCTAGTGGACTATTGGAAACGATCCCCGCAATTCAACAGGAAATAGACTGCGAACAAGTAAAAATCAGCGAACAAAACGCCTTAGATGAAATAGATGCCCAGGATGAAAATGCTACCCAGTATTTTCAAACTTTAGATGATTATGATGCTCGGCATCAGGAAATCAAACGAGTAACAGAAGACTGGATTTGTCAAACACTCCAATTTAATCAAGTTGACGATCCGAATTTAGCAAAAGTACAGCGTTATCAACCTACTAAACGCACTCTCATTCCCATCCACGACCTGCAAACTCGCTTTACTGCGTGTGCAGAAAAATCTGGTACTTATAACCGGAGAATATCAACTCAACATCCCGGTGTCAACCTCTATCGTATTGGGGAAGGATTTGTGGAAGCACTAGCATCTTATATCCATTGGGATGACCGGGGTCAAACCTTTGCGATGTGGCGATGCGATGAATCTTGGAATGCTGGAGAAGGGATGGAATGGTTTGGTTTTCGCTTTAATTATCTAGTCGAGATTGATTTGGAAATAGCCCAAAAAGTCTTAACAGATTTGGGAATTGACAATCACAAATACAAGGCTCTAAAGCGACGCACAGATGCACTGTTGTCCCCAATTATAGAGACAATTTTCATTGATGCTCGCTACGAACCAATGAGCATTGTTGAAGATGAAGCACTTTTGAATATCCTGCAACGTCCATATAAGAGTAAAACCAGTCATCCATGCCGAGATTACAACTTGGCAAAAAGTCGGTTGCCAATTCTGAATGAGTTTATTAATGCTAGTAATTGGCAAGAATTTTGTCATCAGGCGCGTCGGACTTCTGAAACATTGTTGGGCGATCGCACTTCTTTCATCGAACTCTGCGAACAACAGGCCCAAATTGCCGAACAGAAACTAGGAAAAAGACTTGCTCAACTGCACCTGCGTCTTAACCGCTTAGCTCAAAGCCAACAAACTTCGCATTCATTATTAGCGGAAGAAGTCAACATAGAAACTGCTTTAAATCAAGCTATTTTAGAAGGAATTCGCCATCCCCGAATCAAGCTTGATTCTGTAGGATTCATCATTGTTTCTGGGCGAGTTCCCGTTCAATTTCTGAAAGAGGGGGATGAGTGATGGCTGATTTTTTCCAAGAGTTAAGAGACATTCTTCAAACAGGTAAGATTCCTGCTGATACAAGTCAGTTTTCAGAAGCTTGTCAAAGGCGCTTGCTTGATGCTTTGGCTGCTGCGGAAACTCCTGACGCGCCGGGAAAAGGGGATATTGCTGCTTTAGTGCGTCACGTATTGCGGTGGGAAGATGAGTTACAGGGCGGAATGTCTCAAACTCTAAAAATACCTCTGACTTCTCCTTTCCCGAATCGCGAAATTTGGCGACAAAGTGGCATCGATATTTTGGGTAAAGGCTCGGATTACTATTTAATTAGCGCTCGTCCTTGGCAACCAAATTGGCTGGATTTTTCCGAACAATATCATCCAGACAAACCCGTATTTAAAGAGGAAATGCGCCGTAACTACAAGGAAGTAGCGGGAGATCCGTTTCTGGAATTGGTGGATAAGAAAAAGTATCGAAGTGTAGGACAAAGTGAAGCAATTCGTGCTGTTTTGACTGCTCCTGAGAGCTCGACACTTGTGATTAATCTGCCTACGGGATCTGGGAAAAGCCTCTGCGCTCAATTACCAGCGCTTTTGCGATCGCAAAATGCTGGTGTTAGTGTCATTGTTGTGCCAACTACAGCACTAGCCCTTGACCAGGAACGAGCTTTAAAACCTTTTGTGAACCATGCGACTGCTTATTATGGCGATGAGTCTGGGGAAGGACAACAGAGACGGAAGGAAATTTGCGATCGCATTCGCAACGGCACCCAGCGAATCGTTTTCACCTCACCCGAAAGCTTGATGGCTTCTCTCGCACCTGCTATTTACGAAGCCGCACAATCAGAAATGTTGAAGTATTTCGTAATAGATGAAGCTCATATCGTCGAGCAGTGGGGCGATGAATTTCGCCCAGAATTCCAAGAACTTCCCGGCTTGCGAAGAGACTTGTTGCGTTTAACTTCTTTTACGACTTTATTGCTGACTGCAACCTTAACAGAATCCTGTTTAGATACCCTAGAAACTTTATTCGGCAAACCCGGCCCGTTTCAAGTGATATCTGCCGTGCAGTTGCGACCAGAACCCTCTTACTGGTTTGCTTTGTGTGAAAGTGAAGAAATCAGAAAAGAGCGACTAATTGAAGCTGTTTATCATCTTCCTCGCCCTCTGATTGTTTACGCCACAAAACGCGAAGATGTGAGGCGATGGGAACAGGATTTGCGGCGTGCTGGATTCAAGCGGTGTGCCATTATGACCGGAGAATCTAGCCTACCAGAACGCTCTCAACTGATTGAAGACTTCCGCGAGAGACGAGTTGATATAGTCGTTGCTACTTCGGCTTTCGGATTGGGCGTGGATCAGTCCGATGTTCGAGCCGTAATTCATGCCTGCATCCCAGAAACTATCGATCGTTTCTATCAAGAAGTCGGTCGAGGAGGTCGAGACGGCAAGGCAGCAATCTCGCTCACATTGCATACCAAGGAAGACCTAGAAATTGCCAAGTATCTTAATAAAAATTCTGCAATTACTATCGAACGGGGTTTAGAGCGGTGGGACAGTATGTTTTTCAAGAAAACAATTCTTCCCGATCGTCGGTTTCGCGTTCCCGTCAATATTCCTCCATCTTTACAACTAGCAGATATTGATATGAAAAGCAAAAAGAATCAGGAGTGGAACATCTGCACTTTAACGCTGATGAGTCAGGCTGGTTTAATCGAAATGGATGCGGATGAACCGCCGCTAAGAAAAAATTTTGAATCGAACGACGCTTATCAAAAAGATTGGAAACTGTACCGAGAATCCCGCTTTATTCGTATTCGAGATGAATCGCATCTGAATGCCCAAACGTGGGAACATAAAGTAGAACCAATTCGCAAACAACGCCAAAACAGGAGCTATAAAAACTTGGAATTGATGCGCGAGGCTTTACGACCAAAACGTTGTATTTCGGAAATCTTAGCTGAAGCTTACACAATACCCACCCGTGCAATACCAGAACCGAGAAAGCAGGTGATAGTTTCTCGTGCTTGCGGCGGATGTCCGATTTGCAGAAAAAATAGGGACTCGCTATTTGCAGGAATTATGCCCGCGCCGATATCTGTATGGCAAAACCCTAAACTTTTTGTAGGTAAAGAACTAGAACGATTGCTAGCAGGAGATAAATTAATGCTGATTTTCTATGAATCTATGGAGGAGAAAAGTTGGAAACGTAAAAGCCCTCAAGTTTTTCAATGGTTGAGGGAGCAAGGAATTAGGAATTTAGTTGTTAGTCGCGAATTTTATAGTACATTGATTAAAGAACCAAATCTAATCCCAGATGCTTTTCTATTTTTGTTTGAAAAATACCAACCCATTCTGATGCCGCGCATTCCCACCCTAATCTTTCATCCACCAGGAAAGGCTGTCCCTCACAACTATCTGTCACTAAACAGAACTTCTCAAGCTCCCCTTATTATCATGCTTCCTGTAGATACACCCGATCCCAGTCGCAATGACCGCAAGCTGATTGATATTTATTCAGGTAAATACTTTATGTTTGACCACTTTTGCACGGAGATCAGCTTATGAGCGTATTAAAAACTGCTTTGGCTGCTCCTAGCCGAATGCGAGGCATATTTAGATATTTGCTTCAAGCCCCCAAACAGTGTGAAAATAGGGGAAAACTCACTAGCCTGCTTTCTCCCGATAAATTGTCAGAAGGGAGAAACAAAGGTGCGGAACATCCGATGTTTGATGCTGCACTGCGAGAAAGTATCAAGTGCGGTTTATTAATCGAAGAAAAGGAGGACATTGCTATAAATTTTAATCTTACCGAAGAAGCTCGACATCCTCAAACTGGCGATAAGTTGTTGCCGGATACGCTGGCAAAGTTATTTTTCGCTTCTGATAACGAAGATGAAGAAGATTTAGGTCGCTTAATAGCATGGTATTTAGCCCAAGATATTTATGATGCTCCCGGTACGTGGGAAGAAGTAGAACAGCGTGTCGCGGAACAGAGAGTTGCTGAGTCTTTAGATTTGAAAATATCTAGCAATAGTCTGTTCGGTCAAGTCGCGGACTGGATGTGTTATTTAGGGTTTGCTTGGGGCCATGCTTTAGGAGCGAACAAAATAATAGTTGCTGAGCCAACTGCTTATCTCAGACGAAATTTAAAAGAGTTATTTCAAGGAGAAGTGCAAGCTAAACTTTCGATCGCAGAGTTTGTCGATCGTTTAGCTAAAAAATGTCCTCTGTTTGAAACTGGCAAATTTCGAGAACAGGTTGAGGAAAAAATCGGTTTTCGCTTGCCAAAGCACTTATCCACTAGCACGGCTTTTGCTTTATTCCGCCTTCAGGATGATGGCTGCATCCAGCTTATAAAAGAGTCGGATGCCGATTTATTCATCCTTCCAAGTGGTGACAAAGAAGCAGGATTTTCTCATATTATTTGGACGGGAATAGAACTATGACTTTTACAAAATTTGTTTGCTGGGATGTGGAGCGAGTTAGTCGCGTGATGGGTGTGGAAGCTACCCAAACGGCCGATAGTATATTTCTAGCAACTCACCATCCCATCGCCATGTACCGCCAGGAACTTATCGAAGTACCGTCGCGAGTTCCCTACAGTGAGGAACAATTTCTCAAAGATTTTCTGGCAGAACAAGATTTCGCTTTCGTACCAGTTTTAGGAAGTTCTGGCACAGGAAAATCTCACCTGATTCGCTGGTTAGCCGCCAATATTGAATCGACACAGCAGCGTCGAGTTTTGCTGATTCCCAAAATTGGAACGAATCTCAAAGATATTATCAGTTTAATATTAGAAGGGATGGCAGGAGCAACCTTCGATGAATACCGGCAGCGTTTAAATCGAGCCACTAGCACCTTAACAGAAGCCCAAGCCCGAGAACAGCTTTTGAATCAGCTTGCTGCTGCGGTTGGCCCCAACGGTCGGGGCGATCGCGCTAATCTTTCTGAATTGGAAGATCACCTCGTTAAGAATGTTGACTCTCTACTATACGATCCATTTTTCCGAGAATACTGGCTAAAAGATGGACGTATCATTCATCAATTAGTTGTCCACATTCTCGGACATCGAGATACGCTAGAAATCGTTGAAGAACGGCGGCAATTTTCCCTTGAGGACTTGCCTCTAAATATTTTAGACTTGCCAAAAGCTGGGAAGAAATCGCAGGATTTTTACAGCTTGTTAATCGGCAATGAGGATATCCAAAAGGCAACTGTACATTGGTTGAACCGACATTTAGATGAAGCGATCGCTCGAGTTTTGAGCCTCGGACGGGAAGACTTGCAAAGATTAATGCGAGAAGTTCGCGAAACTTTAGCCAAAGAGAAAGTAGAATTAGTTTTACTGATTGAAGATTTTGCCAAATTTCAAGGAATCGATCGCGAAGTTTTAGAAGCAGTTTTAGCGAGGCCGCAACAAGCCGGAGGCAAATCTTTGTGCGCGATGCGAACGGCGCTAGCTTGTACTACGGGATATTTTGACGGTTTGAGGTTAGATACTGTAAAACAACGGATTACTTTTAGCGTTAATCTCGATGTCGGTACAGTTGGAAAACAACAATCTTTAGTGGATTATGCAGATATCAAACAATTTGTGGCTCGATATCTCAACGCGGTGCGTTTGGAGGATAAAATAATTCAAGATTGGGCTAAGTCTCGCAATTATGAAGATTCAGATAAAACAGCACTAAGTAGTGCTTGTAATGAATGCGAACACAAACTAGCTTGTCATGCAGGTTTTGGAGAAGCGGACGGTTTTGGTTTGTATCCCTTCACGCCTGAAGCCTTAGAGCAGATGCTTGCCAGGGTAAACCCCGAAACTTTTAAACCTCGATTTTTGATTAGAGATGTTCTCAAGTGGACTCTAGAAAATTCTATTTCTGATATTGAGAATGGAGGCTTTCCTACTATTTCTGTGCGAGAACATTTTGGGAAGATGCGACTGAGTGCAATGGTTCAGGCAGATATTAAAGCAAAAGATTCACGAAATTACGATCGCCGCCAAACTCTCCTCGATTTGTGGACGGATAGTAACGAGCTTTGTGATTTGCGCCCGGAAATTCACTCCGCATTTGATATTCCTGCACTTGGCGTGAAGGTGCAGCAGACCAAAGTTCGACCCTCAGCTTCGCAGGCTAAAGACTCTAGGACTTCGGTTAGTAATTATCGAGTTGAGCCACAATCTCAAACTGAAAAAATTCCCGATAAGTTGACGAATCAACTGCAAATTCTCGATCGCTGGAATAACCAAGAAATTTTTCCGCAAGATATCGGTGGAGAACTGCGACCGTTGATTTACTCAGCTATCGGCGAGCGGATCGAATGGGATGCGGAAATGCTACTTAAGGGGAGTTTTGCTGGTAGTGGGACGACATATTTTAAAAGCAGGAATATTACTTTTTTTAGTCCAAAAGTGACGAGGGAGACGATTTCTGGAGTTAAATTATCTCTTCCTCTGAATCCTGACGATCCTGATGAGTTTCGAGAAAGCGCGATCGCCTTCCAAGCCATTTTACAATACAATCATTACAAGCATTGGAAGTTCCCCGATGGCGATCGCTACTTTCGCACCTACGCCAAACAACTGGAAAAATGGAGCCAATATGTTTTAGAGCAAATTCGCCTGTATCCCCGCGAGTCTGGGGAACCCTGGAACCCTGTCCCTGCGGCTGTTGAGCTACTGGCGATCGCAGCAACAATGGCAGGACATCCTACAAATTCGATTGAACATTTGATTAATAGTTTGTTTCTCGATTTAGAGGCAAAAGATTTAGAAAATCGTTCAGCTAACTGGAAAAAGCTATTTAATAGCTTACAAAACCACCGCGAGGCTTTACTAGAAATTGTTAAAAGTCGCACTGCCTGCACAAAAGGAAGTTCTAAACAATTTCAGATTATTGATGTTGTACAAATCCTCGACCCATTGCAACAGGTTAGCAAATCTTGGCAACCTCAATGTGAAATCCCGACAGATGTTGGAGAAAAGTTTCCCGAAATTAATAAAGCCCGTCAAGCAGCAGACGAACTCCTAGAAAAAGCGATTCAGGAAGAGTGCGATCGGCACCTTTTAGTTTACAATTATCTCATATCTGAATTAGGAGAAGACATCAAGAAAAAGGAGGTTATCGATTTAGTAAAACAGGCGATCGCTCGTTCGACAGAAGCTGGTGTATTTCGAGGAAAAAAGACGGTAGATGACCTAACATCTGTGTTGGAACAGTTTAATCGTGTTAAGCTTTCTAGCTATTTGGGAACAATGAAGCGCGTGCAAGCTGAGAAAGATAACCCAGATAGTAAACCGAGCAAGCTGCTTAAAGATGTCAGTGAAAATCATCAAAAAGCAATGATTGAGGGTTCGGAATTTCTGGGAAACACTAACAATTTTCTTGATAATTCTATAACCGAGGTGAATAACCGAGTTGAAGATTTAGAAGTGTCTGGTGGTGCAACAGTAGAATCTTGCCATAGGGCTATTGAAGATGGATTGGCTAAACTGCGAAATCTAATTACTGAAATTAAAGGATAGATAATATGCTTCTCGAAAAATCCACTCAACTGATTGACTTATCTCAAAAGAAAATTAATCTTCAGACGTATGCAACCCATCTTCAAGGCTTTCAATCTCGACAAGAACAAATCAAGCAAGCTGTCGATGGAACTCGACCTCTCGTTCAATGTTTGAGAGCTTTTCGTAAAAAAGGAATTGCCAATTTGGATTTAACTCAAAAGGCTGAGATTCTGCTGACATTTATTGCTAATGTTGAGTCAAAATTTCTAGAAGATCCTGAGTGGATTATAGATAATGAAAATTTCAACGAAAAAAATTTCACTTCTAGAATAAAACAATTGCAAAAAGCTCTGGAGGAACAACTCAGTCAAGCTTGGCGGCGCTACCGAAATCAAAATAGGCCCAGCACTAATAATGAAATCCTAAATTTATTGGATAAAGTTTCGGGATTTAAGCCAACTGTCCAACGGATTAGAAGTTTAGATTGTCAAATTCTGGAATCAAACTCAATTCCCCAAAGCAGCGAGGATTTTGAAAGAGTCGATCGGCTAATTGAGCAATTAAAGCAGTGCTGGGAGGGCTTAAATGCTGATGAGGTTCCTGAAGCAGTGCTTCGTTTTCTGAGAGTAGCTGCTAATGAGGGTGCTACCCTGGGACTTTTAACGCCAGAGGTAAAAGATTGGTTGGCTAAACATGGTCTTATTGATTCTTTACGAATTCGCTTGACCTAATAAATGGTTTGCGATTGTCCAAGAAATCACTGACGTACCCTCCTGCATTTTCTAGCGTACAGACAAAGTGCGATCGTCTTTGCTTTGATAAGGTGCGTCAGCAGCAAATTGTTTGAGTTTAGTCAAATCTCTTGACTGACGCCCCCTACTACATTTTCTAACGTACAGACAAAATAGAACTTAAAAAGATTAGATTCTAGCGAACGACGAGGGCGATATTGTGCGTGTAAATCTGCAGTCGAAAAGTTTTCAATAACTTTGAGATTGAGTTCGTCAGCCAAAGTGGCAATGTTTTCAAACCCAGTAATCCACGGTGCATACATACTTTCGTATTTATCTATGTAATCATTGATATCTTGGTAGCCCGTGGTTCTCAAAATCACCTTTTCCGACATATAATCAAAGGACAATCGGAAATTATGAACATGGTCACGAATTTGTTCTAACACAAGTATTACATCTTTTTTGTCAAGCAAGGTAGTGTTACCTTCCCATAAAAAATATGTCGGTCGAGTGAAATCAAATTGACTCTGTTTCAGCAAGGGGATTAAACCGTCTTTTACGTAATCGCCGGGGATGTAGCGAACATTGGCAGTAACTTTGTTAGCTTTGAGAGTTTCTTCTTTTAATTGAATAGTTGCGCGGTCGTCTATTTCAAAATAAATCACTCCTTCTCCATTAATTCTAGCAGCACGAGTATCCAAACCCGAACCTAAAATAACTACTTGTTTGCAACCTCCTAAAATTTGATTTGACAAAACATCATCAAAATATTTAGTTCGCAACTTAACCATTTCTTTAGCGACGGGAGAGTTTTGAGCTATTTCGCTAGCTACTTTTTTTGTTTCCTCATTCAGCCAAATTTTTACTACATTATCAGTGTAGAGAGGAATGGCCTCTTCATTCTCTTCTGCTCTAAATTCCGCAACGATAAAAGCAGTACCAGTTACATTTTTCATGGCTAATCTTTCACCCTTACTAAGTAGTTGGTTACAAATAAACATTAGATGGGGACGGGGTGTTTACACCCCTAAACTCCCTTGCATCCTAGATTCTTAGCTAAACCCGCCTACAAAATACTATGGTTTTTGCCCTTACCTACTTATTGACTTCTCGCATCTGCTAAAGAGTCATTGCTCGCTTCACCATCAGAATGCAGTTCAGCTTGGTGTATTTTATCAGGAATCAGTCCCTCCGGCCGCACGAGCATCATGACAACAAGAGTTAGGCCGAATAGAAATAAGCGCATTTGAATCGGGTCTAAACTGGTTGCCAGAAAGTCCGCTAACTGGGGAATTGCAATCCTCGGGAGTACAAAAGTATTCAGAAAACCCTTGAGGACTTGCGCTAATTGTGGCAGATAAAGTCGATCGGCAGACATGATAATGATAGCCCCCAAAATCACCCCGGTCATGTTGCCCAAACCGCCTAAAATCACCATACACAGGATGATTACCGACACCGAGAAATCGAAAACGCTGGGAAAAATCGCGCTGATATAGGCGGCGTAAAACGCGCCGGCAAAGCCCGAAAACGTCGCTCCCATCGCAAAAGCCGAAAGTTTGGTTTTGACCAGGTTAATCCCCATCGCACTCGCCGCTAATTCATCTTCGCGCATGGCATTCCATGCCCTGCCCAAGCGGGAATCTCGCAGCCGCGAAATCATGAAGTAAGCGAAGACAACTAGCAGCAAAATTAGGTAGTACCAGGGAAAGTAGTTGCCGGTGCTGAAAGTGCCGACGATGGGGAGAGATGGACGCCCGATCGGGTTTATTCCCGCTTCGCCGCCGGTGAGGTTAAAAGGTCGATCGCACCCAACGAGACACAGCACCAACTCGGGTTTACCCAAAACAGCAGCAACAATCTTCGAGACTGGTTCATCGATGCGAATCGCGGTTAAATTCCTAAACACAACCGGGATAATTTCGCCAAAACCGAGGGTAACGATCGCCAAATAATCGCCCTTGAGCCGCAGTGTGGGAATACCCAGGATTACGCCCGCGATCGCAGCTACACCAGCCGCGATCGGCAGTACCACCCAAAAGTTCCAAGCAATATTTAACTGCCCAGAAGATAGCAAAGCCGTCGTGTAAGCGCCGATCGCAAAAAACGCCGCATATCCCAAATCCAACAAACCCGCAAAACCCACAGTAATATTCAAACCCAGCGCCAACATAATAAAGATTTGAATCTGTACTACAGTAGCAATCCAGCCAGTCTGAGCCTGAATATCGATAAACGGAAACAGAATTAGAATAAAAGCTAATGTCACTAGAGTTGCCAGCCGCTGGCGTTCCCCCTGCAAACCCTGCAAAGCACCCATTAACGTAGCTGTCAAAATTGCGATCGTCAAACTGCAAATCCCGTACAGCAGCGTCGTCGGCAAAGCCACAGCAGATTGACCAGACAAAGGTCTAATCAAAACCCCTTCTAACACACTCGCAACTAACAGCCACACTCCCAATCCCAATCCCGCTAAACTGCCGATCGCAGCACCCATTTTCGGGCTGTAAACCTTGTGCTCCCGACAGCTAATAAAGCCCGCCGCCGTACCCATCAGCCAGCCGATCACGGTGCCGCTCCAACCGCCGAATAACAAAACAGTCAAAGAGGCGATCGCCCCTAAAATACCAGTCGATTTAATTGCTTTAATTATTTTTTTTGACATAGGAAGAAGTTATTAGTTATTAGTCAGTAGTTAGATGAAAGAATGCTAGGAATCGCAGTTTATAGATGCGACTGACGCGGGCCGTGCCAAATTCTGCCTCAATGAATGTGATCGACTGCTTATCGTGGAAACGGTCGATCGGGCTAGCTACAGTTTAGAGTCTTTTGAGTTCGATTATTGCACCAAAAGTGACGAAACTTCAAATATACTGGAACTGTTACCGCAACACACTTCAAACGGGCGATCGCTATATGGTACAAGCACCTCAAAAAACTATCACCCTCGACGAGTTTTTGCAACTCCCAGAAACCCAACCCGCTAGCGAATACATCAAAGGTGCGATTTTACAAAAACCTATGCCGCAAGGAAAACACAGCACTATTCAGGGAGAACTCATCACGAGGGTTAATGCAGCGGGCAAACCTCAGCGGATTGCTTGGGCATTTCCAGAACTTCGCTGCACTTTTGGCGGACGTTCCATTGTTCCGGATGTCGCTATTTTTGTTTGGAATCGCATTCCCCTAGACGCTGACGGCGAAATTGCCAATACATTTAATGCTCACCCAGACTGGACAATAGAAATTTTGTCCCCAGCCCAAAGCCAAACCAAAGTCACAAACAATATTTTGCACTGTTTGAACGCCGGTTGTCAGATGGGGTGGTTACTAGATCCCGATGAAAAAAACATTTTAGCCTATCCCGCAAGGCAGCAACCGATTTCATTGCAAGAACCAACAGATATACTTCCGACGCCCAATTTTATGCCGGAAATGCAGTTGACTTTAGGCGAAGTTTTTGGCTGGCTCAAACCAGGGAATATTTAAAACGTAAAACTAAAACGTAAAACGCGATCGCGCTCTCTGATACCCGACTTCTGTCTCTTCATCAAAGAAGCTCACACAAATTTATAAAATGTTTGTAGTGAGGGCTTTAGTCCTCAAAATTTTATGAGAACTAAAGTCCTCACTACAACCCAATCTCAAACATACTGCAACTTCAAACCTTTTCCTGAACATTCTCGCCCAACAAACCCCCAGGCCGAAAAGCCAAAATCACCACCAAAACCCCAAACACCCAAGCATTAGTCCAGCGGCTCGACAAATACTGATCGCTCAAAGACGAAAGCAACCCAATCAAAACCCCTCCTAACATCGCCCCGACAATATTGCCAATTCCCCCCAAAACTGCTGCCGTAAAAGCCCTCAAACCTGCCGTAAACCCCATCGTAAAAACAATAGTATTGTTGTACAGACCAACCAGAATCCCAGCCGAACCCGCCAAAGCTCCCCCAATCAAAAAAGTCAGAGCAATAATCTGATCCACATTAATGCCCATAATTTTAGCAGCATCGCGGCTTTGAGCAGTTGCCCGCATCGCCTTTCCCAGACGAGTGTACTGCACAAACACATGAAGCAAAACCATCAATACAACCGCCACCACCAACACAATTAAATCTTTCGTAGTAAATACAATACTCGTTTGAATTCCCAAAGCTTTGAAAATATCAACTCGCGGTAACAAATCGGGAAAACTTTTCGGTGCAGCAGAATTAGAACCCATCACCGGAATAAAAGCTTTCAATCCTCCCCAAAACAGACCCATATTTTGGAAAATAAAAGAAACTCCAATCGCTGAAATTAAAGGAGCCAAACGGGGAGCATTTCGCAAGGGCCGATAAGCGTACTTTTCCACAACAATATTCAGCCCAGCACAAAACACCGAACATACAATTAAAGCGACTAACATTACCGGTATAGCAATACCTAAAGGTGCGCCATCTTGCATCCCAAAAGCCCCGAACACGGTTAGGGAAGCAAAAGCCCCCAACATATATAAATCGCCGTGAGCAAAATTGATTAACTCAATAATGCCATAAACCATCGTGTAACCCAAAGCAATAATTGCAATTAGCGCGCCGTTGACAAGACCCACTAATAATTGTTGGATAAAAACTTCAGGACTGCTGACTATTTGTCCAACTATTTTTGGCAAATCAAATCCTGCGATCGGGCCTAATAGCAAAACTATATAAACTACACCTAGATATAAGAGAATACTTTTCCAGTTCTTCATGTTTTTGAGTAATTGGGAATGGGGAATTGAGAATTAGGAAGGCGAAATAGGGAAGGGAAAATTGGAAAATTGGAATTGGGAAATTAAAAAAATTGAATGATTTTTCTCCCTTCTTGCCTCTTCCTTCTTCCTTCTTCCTTCTTCCTCTTCCCTCTTCCTTCTGATTAATTATTCGGTCTTGAGCGCATTCACGAACTCCCACTTGCCACCTTTAACAACATTTCCTGACATTGTAGTCAAGCTCGTGTCGCCGTTGGTGTCAAAACTCCAAGTGCCGAGTACCCCGTTAAAATCTTTAGTTGCCAAGACAGCTTCGCGGATAGCAGCGCGGTCATTTTTGCAAACTTTATTAATTGCGCCGATCGCAACTTTAGCAGCTTCATAGGCGTATGCTGCATAAGCTTCGGGTTCAGCATTATATTTTGCCTTGTAACTTTCGTACCATTTCGCACCCACACCAGTCAATTCTTGAGGAGGCAAGCCGCCAAAAGTAGCATAAACTCCTTGGGCATCTTTGCCTGCCGCGTCAATTAAAGCTTGATCTTTAATGCCGTCGGGCCCCATGAACTTAACTGCCTCAGGCGTCATTCCGACATTTCTCATGTCTTTAATTATTTGTCCGGTATTGCTCTGAGTAGTGCCACCGAAGTAAATCATGTCGGGATTTAAAGCTTTGATCTTATTCATTAACGCCTTGTAGTCGCTAGCTCTAATATCAATTCCCTCTCTTCCGAGGACTTGAATTCCCAACTTTTTAGAAGTTGCTTCAAAAACATCAGCGATGCCTTTGCCGTAGAGTTCTTGGTCGTCGAGAATGTAGACTTTTTGCACGCCTAAAGATTTCGCCCAGTTGGCAGCTACAGCCCCTTGAAGGTCGTCAGCGGGGACAACGCGGGTGAAATTACGAGTGCCTGCGGGATAATAAACGTTGGGTTCTTTGGCTTCGCCTTTTCCTGGTTTAGTCAGTCCCGGATAAGTGTTTGCCGGACTGATCATGACGATGTTAGCTTGGTTGAGCACGGGAATGGAAAGTTTGGCGGCACCGGAGTTATAGTGACCGATGACGGCAACTACCGAACTGTCAGCGACGGCTTTGTTGGAGTTCGACGTTACTTGGGCTGGGTCCCATTTGCCGGCGGCGGCGGTAGCGTCATCGTAAACTTCGTATTGGATTTGGATTTTACCGTCGCAAGCTTTCGAGCCGGTTTCGGCGAGTGCTTGTTGGATGCCGTTGACCATTGTTTGAGATTGACCCAAGGCGCTGCCTGTCATCGGCAGCATGGAGACAATTTTGACAGTATTTGGGTCTCCGGGGCTGCTGACTGCGACGGGAGTGGCTGCAGGACTGGTTCCGGGGCTGGCTCCGGGTGTTGTGGCGGTTGGTGCTGGAGGATTTTGACAGCTAGCGCACAGAGAGGCTATTCCGGCGGCAAAAAGTAATTTCCGCAATCCTGCGGCGCCGAGATTCTGTGTTGAGTTGATTTTTGCGGGTGTGGCACTTTGGCCCCCTGAGTTCTGGGAAAAGTTCATAGGTCGGTTCGTTTGTTGGTTGCGTTTTAGCATATTTCCACTCTCTAAGTCTGTAAGTCAAGAGTTAGCACAGATTTTCAAGTTTTACGTGAACTCTTAAAGATACACCGCTGCCACAAGCTTCTTCTCTCGTTCCCGCGATCTTCCTGGGAAGGCGTACCAGACAAGGAAACGAGGCAGAGCCTCGGTCAAGGGGTTTCCAGGAGCTTCCGGGGAACCAGTTAAAACCTGTTCAACCAGTTACAAGCTAAAAAGGAAAGGAAAATACAGATTTCCTTTCCCTATCTCAACCCTCCAGCGTCAAATCAGCTTGATTGCGAGATTAAAGACGAATCGCTTTTTTCTTTTGAGCGCTCGGCACTAAAATATTCATAATTAATCATTACTCTAGCTCCTTTAACGGTTCAAACACCAACAGTGAATCGATCGCCCGTAGAGCCTCCGACATTCGCAGCTCGTGCGTTCCTCCCACAGTAATATACCGCTTTCCTTTCTGCTGAAGAACCTCAACAAACCACTGGTGCATAATCATCCGTAAATGTTCGCTTTCTCGCGTTCCATCCTGAACAAACCCGAAATCCGGCTGAGTCAAAATATACAAATCGCAGCGGCGACTGTCTGCAATTTGCTGGAGTGTCGGGTGTTCCGAACCAAGGTAACGTTTGTGCCAAATACAAGTAGCTAAAGAATCTGTATCGCAAATAACGACTTTGTTAGCGCGAGTAGCAATATCGTCTTCTATAGCAGCTTGTTTCTTGGCAATTTCTACAAATTCATAGCTGTCCCAAATTTCAGGATCGGGCGAATATTGCCTGCCTTCCCAGTAACACCTGCCGTATTCGGGAACCCAAACAGTTTGGTAGTGCTGCGCGAGCGATCGTGCTAGGGTAGTCGTGCCGCTCGATTCTACACCCAGCACGCAGACTCGTTTGGCAAAGTAGGCTTTGGCTGGGGGAGTCAGCATTTGCCAGTGTTCGGCTAGGTGCGATCGCAATTGCGTTCCAGAAATCGGAAATTTGAGTCGTTCGCGATCGACTGCACAGTGTTGAGCTCCCATCAGTTTTGCCCAAGGTTCGCCGTAATCTTCTGAAGTAAAAGCGATATCGGGTTTTCGCCCGGAAAGCACCTCAAGAGTCCTCTGAGCCCAAGGTTCGGGAGATTCCGGTAAATCGTCGAGCACTTCGATAACTTCTGCGTCGGGATGCAAAAACCGAATCCAGTCGGCTCTAACGGTTCCTGCAACTGCTTGATTTGTTTTGTAACAGGCGAGAACGATTAAATGGTCAACCTTCTTTTTAGCTTCTCGAATTAAGTAGTCGTGTCCTTTATGGAATGGGTAAAATTTGCCTACAGTAATACCTAGTATCATAAAGATTGCTGCTGTTTTTACTTTTGTTCTGAGTAAATACGCTGAAAATTTTGCAGTCCGTGAATTGCCATCAACAAAAAAATCGCGTACAAAATACTCGTCAAATATAGCCCCCGCGAGGCATACAAGGGAACGTAAATCGTGTCTGCAACAATCCACAAATACCAGCTTTCGAGATAGCGTTCCATCAGGTACAACTGGGCGATCGCGCTTAAGATGGTTGTCAGGGCGTCCCAAAAGGGTGCTGCTCCGCCCAAAGATATTAATACTGTTCGCAAGCCAAATACGCCAACTGCAACTAAGACTGCGGTGAGGATGAGCCAGCGTTGAGAAATTCGACATACAGGTTTTTCAGTGCTGTTTTCGCCGCCCCGCAGCCAAATATAAATTGCTTGCAAGCTCGTGATTAAATAGAAGGATTGAAGCGCTACTTCGCCGTAAAGTTTAACTTGATAAAACACCGCACCGTAGGCGATAACTCCGATTAAGCCGATCCACCAGCCTACGGGATTGTTTTTAGCAAGCAGCCAAACGCTCCAAGCAGAAGCGATCGCGGCTATCGCTTCGATTAAGTCGAGTTGGATAGGGACAAACCGCTGCACTGAAAGCAGGAGCACGAAGATGCTTGCTGCGGAGCCGATTAAGTTCGGCAGGTTCGCTTTTTTCATGGCAATCCCTATCTCGGCTGGCTATATGGACTGCGAAATCAAATCCCCATCCTTCTTTTCTTTTGAGCGATCGACACTAAAGTCTTCATAGTACGATCGCTCAGTATTCACATCCCACAAATCGTGCTTTTCGCCGAGAATATTTCTCACAGCCAGCATCCCCGTCAGCATGGAATGGTCTTGGTTGTTGTATCGGTGCATACCGTTTCGCCCGATCGTCTGCAAATTCTCAATTCCCTTCACAAAACCTTCAAGTACCTGCAAGTGTCCTCGATATTCGCCATCATAAACTGGATAAGCTTTGGGTTGCCGTATGACAACTCCATCTTCAACCTCGGCCGTTGTTGCTAAACCCAAACCAACCAACTCGCGAGTTGCTAATTCGATAAGTTGCGCGTCCGACATTTCCCAAACCTCGTCGCCTACGCTACAGAAATATTCCATTCCCAAACAACTTTTGCTGGCGTCGGGAACTAAAGCCGCGCTCCAATTCTTAAAGTTTTGAATTCGTCCCACTTTGACTTCGGGGGAGTGAATGTAAATCCAGTTGTCAGGAAACAAATCCTTGCGATTGACAATCAGTGATACAATCAAAAAATCTCGATATTTGAGCGATCGCGCGGCGTGCAATACCTCTTCTGGTGGCTGCGGTTTCAGTCTTGCTACCAGTGCCGATATCGGCATACTCGTAATGAAATTATCCGCAGAATATTGAATTAATTCTCCGTTTTGCTCCGCAGTAATACTTTTAATCTTATTACCTTCACGCTCAAAGCTAATTACTTTAGTATCCAGATAAACTTTGCCGTCTTTATTCTCCACAGCTTCCGCGAACTTTTCCCACATCATCCCCGGCCCCAAAGCCGGATAATCAAACTCTTTTATTAATGTTTTAGTGTCGTTGCTGCCAAACAAAGCATTAATAATTGCTGTCGTCAGCGACAATCCTTTAATCCGCTGCGCCGCCCAATCTGCTTGGATTTCCGAACAAGGAATGCCCCACACTTTTTCAGTGTAAGTCTTAAAAAATGTTTTATACAAGCGTTCGCCAAAACGATTGATCACCCACTGTTCAAAAGTTTTTTCTTCCGTAAGCGGCCAAATTCTCACTTTCAGATAACTCAAAATAATCAGCGCACTCTCAATTATGCCCAAATTAAAGAGAGTATTAAACGCACTGATCGGATAGTTAAAAAATTTACCTCGATAAAAAATTCGCGACAATCGTGGCACTTTAATAAACTCATTTCCCAGTACCTCTTGCCACAACTGCTGCACGGCTTCAACTTTAGTATAAAAGCGGTGGCCGCCAATGTCGAAACGATAGCCTTTGTAGGTTTCGGTGCGAGCTATTCCCCCAACTTTATCACCTTTTTCTAGTACAACAGGGATAATGCCTTGCTTGACGAGCTCGTAGGCAGCAGTCAAGCCCGCAGGACCTGCACCCACGATCGCAACAGGATAATGTTTCACTCAGCCTACCTCCAGCTTTTTTATGGAAACTATACAGTTATTTATAACTTGTCAAAGGGATAGATGCACCCGTGAATACCCTGAGAAACTCTCAATCGACCTGATGTTTAAGCACAATTTGCCTTGATTTATTGAGCCGATACTGGCAAGCTAACTTTGCCAGTCACAGGCTTTTTTTGGTATAAGTAGCGACCAGTGCCGATCGCGAATGCCAGTCCGCTGTAAAAGTAGAAAAGCCAGTGCCACGGAATAGTTTTCAGGGCAAAGAGGATACCGTGTTTACGGTGAAAAAATCGGTAAAGCGGTGCATTAATTGCTACCAGTGGTATGGCCAGCAAACCAGCCAATAGCAGAAAGCTCAGCGACCAGCAGGTTCCCAAAATTGCCAGCAGGACTGCATAAGTTAAAATCACGCTGATGCGGTTTGAAACTTGCAAGTTGAGGTCGTTATTCAATTTGCGATCGCGCCAAATCAGTTCTGTCCAAGGCAGCGCTCGGTAGAAAAAGTCAGCTTTCACCATCCCCATCGGTTCCCAGCGCTTTAAATGCTTCACCTGCAATGTTTTGCACAGCCGAATTTTATAACCGGCTTGTTTCAAACGGTAGCCGAACTCAATATCTTCGATCGAAGCTTGGCGGTAACTCTCATTAAAGCCGCCCATCTGCAAAAAAATTTCCCGGCGAATCACTCCGCAAGCCCCCCAAAAAGTCGAAGCTTCTTCGTTACCTGTTTGGTGTACGTAGTGGTGGAGCAAGTTCCTGTACTGCGATAGAAAATCGGGATCTCCAGGAGCATCGTCGTAAGAGCCTATGAAAGCCGCTAAGTAGGGATTATTTTTGAACACCGAGGTCGCATAACCTACAGCTTCAGGACAAACAGCTACATCAGCATCCACAAAAAACAAAATATCTCCCTTTGCAGCTTGGGCGCCCAAATTCCTTGCCCGCGCTGGCCCTCCGCATTCGGGAATCCTGATGACTTTGGCGCCGAATTCCTTGGCCAGACGCCAGGAACCGTCGCTTTCGCCATCTGCTACTACAATAATCTCCATCGGCCTGGGCACAGCTTGAGCCAGTTTTGACAAACAGGTGCGGAAGTAAGCGCCCCCGTTGTGGACTGGGATAATAACGGATACAGTGGGGTCGGCGGTAGAAATCATTACCTAAATTTTTTAAATTGCAGGGGCTAAAATTTGCTGGAATTTTATTGGTGCTACTTTACAAAGGGTAAAATCAGCTCTACTTTTTTATTTATAACTCGATTTCTGTTTGTCTTCAACTAGATTTTTGGCTGGTATTTTTGATTTGATTTTCCCCATTCTTACCTCTATTTTACGCCATATCTTGCTGAGACTGACCTGATGTAGACAACAGCTTTACAAAATCTTTAAATATATCATTGTTTGTGTAAAGTTGGGAAAAAGCCCCAGCAGCATTTTGGTGCGGCTGTGTTGCAATGCACAAGACTTTGATTTTACAAGTAGGAACACCGTATAAAATCAAACATCGTTTATACGGACACCCCGGAACTGTCAGCACTTGCGCGGTAAACTTTCTTTTACAGACCTCATCCGTGAGTGACTCCTGCACCAAGTCTCGATCGCGACTGCGGACTCCATGCACATTTTATGACTTTTAGCAATATATTTTAAATATACCTCTTAAAATTTCCGACACTGTACGATCGAGCTTTGGTAATTTGCTAACATACCCTTAGCCAGCTCCCTGTGAACCAAAACTTTTAGCTAAACCATTTTTTACATTACATGAATAGCTCACAAGACACGTTAAATCCGCCATTAGTTTCAGTCATCATACCAGCTTTCAACGCTGAAAATTTTATTGCTAAAACCTTAGAGTCTGTCTTATCTCAAACTTATCAAAACATAGAAGTTTTAGTAGTTGATGACGGCTCTACAGATACAACAGCCAATATCGTCAAATCTTTTGCTCAAAAAGATAGCCGAGTCAGCTTATTCCACCAATCAAATGCCGGCGTCGCCGTCGCCCGCAACCTAGCAATTGAAAAATCAAAAGGCGAATATATTGCTCCCATCGATGCCGACGACATTTGGTATCCGCAAAACCTAGAAAAACAAGTTAACTGCCTGAATTACTCAGCACCATCTGTCGGAGTTGTCTATTCCTGGTCACTTGATATAGATGAAAAAGACTTGCTCACAGGTGGATTTTATAACTCCACCATCGAAGGAGAAGTTTACACATCATTAATTTATAAATATTTTATAGGCAATGCCAGTTCATCTCTAATCCGCCGCGTTTGTTTTGCAAAAGTCGGCGGTTACAACGGCAAACTTAAACTAGAAAACGCTCAAGGCTGCGAAGACTGGGAACTTCACCTCCGCATAGCCGAACATTATCAATTTAAAGTCGTGCCAGAATACTTAGTTGGCTATCGGCAGATTGCCAGCAGTATGTCTAGCAACTATGCAGCAATGGCAAAATCTCACTCTTTAATTATGGCCGATGTCCGGCAGCAACATCCCGAAATTCCCAGCAGCATTTATCGCTGGTCTAGCAGCAATTTTTACATTTACTTAGCTGTTAAAAGCAACCGCAGCGGCAATCACCAGAGTACATTATCTTGGCTTTATAGAGCTTTCAAAGAAGATTTATCAATGGCACTTTTGCGACACAATTTGTATCTGCTCTTTATAGAAAGTATATTAAAAATAATAGTTACACCGCCACCTGCATCAGGGTTAGAGTTAAAACCAGCATCTGAATCGACTGAAGGAACGACACTTGCTAGGATTGAGACGCGGACGAAGGCTCACAAAATGTTACCCTCGCAAGTATATGAAAGAATGCGATTCCACAGTTTAGGAAATCTAAAATCTAAATAAACCCAATATGGAAAAACCCGGTTTTTTGAATAAACCGGGTTTTTGAGGAAGCTAGAGGGCGTTTAATTCCGCCTAGTTGGTCGATCGAGAATCAGGAAAGAGGGTTAAATAAAAAAATCTAAATTTTCCATTCTTCCTTCTTACTTCTTCCTTCTTCCTTCTTCCTTCTACTTAATCTCTCTAAGCATGAGAAGCTGTAGGAGTTTGAGCTTGCGGCTGCTGGCCGTCTGGCGCCAGGGATTCCCCTTCAATAAACGAGCGCAACATCCAAGCCATTTGCTCGTGCTGTTCCATCAAACCAGTCAAAAAGTCTGCGGTTCCGTCATCCTTAAACTCTTCGCCGCACTGTTCGACGTGTTGGCGGAGATTGCGAATAATCAGTTCGTGATCGTCAACTAAACGCGACACCATCTCCGTCGCTAAAGGCAAATCGCCGATATGTTCTTTAATCGAGCCATACTTCAGAAAACCCTCAGCAGTACCAATTGGATAGCCACCTAAAGTTCTCACCCGTTCGGCCATAGCATCGATATTTACTGTTAACGCCTGATAGTGTTCTTCCCACAACTGGTGGAGCGATCGAAACTGCGGGCCCACTACATCCCAGTGATACTTTTTCGTTTTGATTAACAGCAGATAAGCATCTGCCAGGTCGTGATTCAATAGTTCGATAACGCCTGCACGTTGCTCGTCAGATAGACCTATGTTTAACTTACGCATTGAAAATTGTTCCCTCAACTCTAACTTTACAGTTATTAGAACAAATTTCGCCAGCCACTTACATCAACCCAGAGGACGATCGAAGACGATCGAACTTTAGTAAAATATCGGCATTTCAGGTTCGAGTAATCGCAATATAGATACCCTTAGATAGATGCAATGAAACTTATTGTTCCGGATCACCTTTGCTTGGTGAACACAGCGATTGGGCCGCCGGTGATTTCCCGCTCAATCCCCCTAGAGAAAAAGGCTGGACTCTGATAGCCCGTACAAATCAAGGAATTTCTGCGGAAGTTAAGCAACATCCCACCGGAGATTAACCAACATCCCACACACTTAATTGTACGGGCTGCTTTAAACGAGGCATAAGGGACTGGCAATTAAATATAACCCTGTTATCCTACAAGGCTAGGAAACAGATTTTCGGACATGAGCGGTTCTGCTCTGTGTGATTGGGATGCTAGAAATGATATTGAGTCAAATCGTTAGATAGACGTTCAAGGATGTTGCCAAGAAAAAGACGGGCGATCGCCGTCGAGACTTTAGGGTAAAAGTGGCTGAAGACTACTTTAATATTTAAGCTGGGAAAGTAGAAACATTTCTAGGAGGGAACCCTTGATAGTGTTCAAATTGGCTTACATGAACACAGATAATCTTGGGTTTGTTAAATAGCGCTCGACCGAATCAAGAAGATGTATATAATGACCTGTGATGAAGCCCGGAATCGCCGATCATCCTTGCTCAACCCTCGATACTAAATTGAGCCAAGCAAAAGTTTGTTCAACCAAGGCTCTTTTTTTCAGTAAAACAAAGCCTTGGATGTTGCGATCGTAAAACCACCTGAATCATCCATCCCCAGCTATCCATCACTGATTTGAGAAACCGTTCGCCACTGTCACCTCGATCGACTCTACCAAATACAGCCACGCAACCCTTTGTCCCATCTAGTAGACCACCGGGAGAAGCTGTGTGTTCGCTTCACCCTCAGGAACACTTGCGCTGCTGTGAGCACCACAGCACTAAGCCGCAGGTATCAACAGCAGTGTAGCGTTGTCGGCCCGCATGAAAGCTTTGTCAAACCCGACACTCTGATGAAGCATCGTTGCACTGGCAACTGTTTAAACCTAGTTTTTGGCGGATGGCGCCTCCAAGACAGATAAAAAAAAGCAGTCCTCTGTGTTTGCGCGAAGGAGGAGAAAGAGGGCATTGCAGTTTGTCCTATCTGGGGAATACGGGCTAAAGTAGCGGTAGGAAAGATTGATCCATACTTTTACTAACTGTGCTACTTTCATTGTTAGCTGTAAACCATCATGCGGGAAATCTGCCAGAGCGTGGAAACCATATTTGAACTGCTGTTAGACGAACTTAAAAAGTCCACTCGCGCGTCTGAGCAGAACTGCCAAGATGTAGCAGGGCGACTCGCAGCAGAAGTCAACAGGATATGCACTGAAAGCCAGCGGATTCAAGCCTCCGGAGATATAGAAGGTTCAGCCCAGAGCCTCGCTCAGCACCGCTTGCAACAATGCCTGCATTATTACAATTTAGGCTCCGGGCCCGGACGAGTAGAATTGCACAGTACCCTCAGCGCGATCGTCTATCGCTACATCACCCCTCCGCAGGTGCAGTCTAGCTATCAGGCGCGAGTAGAACTGATCAAAGATTTTTTGCAAGGATTTTATCTCGAAGCTTTAAAGGCATTCCGGCGCGAAACCCAACTGCCACCTACCTACAGTCCCCGCACTCGCTTAGAACTAGCAGAGTACATGGCCTTTGTAGAGCGCTTCGGCAAGCGGCGCATTCCTTTACCTCGGAACCGCAGCCAGCAACTAATTATTTTACGGGCCCAAACCTTTTCCCAGCAGCAGCCCAAAGAAACCTCGGTAGATATGGAACAAGCCGCCGACGGCGGGGCTTCAGATTCCGACCAAACCTGGAACGATACCTCGGTGCACTCCGTGCGGGAAGCGATGGCCGGACAGGGTTCGGCGGCAATTCGTCCGCTAGGCGACGAGTCAGAATCTCTGCGGCAAAACGTGATTGACGAATTAGTGACTTACTTGAAAGAGCGCAACCAACAAGACTGCGCCGATTACTTCGTGCTGCGCTTGCAAGACTTGCCGACTAATGAAATAGAGTCGCTTCTGGGCATAACTCCCCGCCAAAGAGACTATTTGCAGCAGCGCTTCAAGTACCATTTGCTCAGGTTCGCCATGTCGCACCGCTGGGAACTCGTTCACCAGTGGCTGGAAGCAGACTTAGACCGCAATTTGGGTTTGCTGCCTTCTCAGTGGCAGGCGTTTGGCGAGCAAATTGGTCCAGAGGGACAGCGTTTGCTAAAGTTGAAACAACAAGGTCTGTCAGAGTCAGCGATCGCGCAAAGCCTCGGCAGCACGGTAGCCCAGGTACAGAAACGGTGGTTTAAATTGCTGGAACTTGCCTGGGAATTGCGAAATCGTTCAGATTCCGGAGAAGGGGCATCTAGTGATGAATAACGAAACGAACAGGGATGCAGAGGCTTTCGATCGCCATTTTTTAGACTGGATATTGCAGGCGCCGATGGCGAATGCCTCTAGCGAAGATGAGGACAACCTCAATCAGTCCCCTCGCTCAGAAGAGTGGGGCGACACAGAAGAGAATTCCGGGGTGGAATACTGGGAATGGGACGAACCAGACCCGCTGGACTATCAAGTGGGGGCGCACAGCAATGCACCCGCACAACCGCAGACAATTGGAGAAATACCGACCGTGCAAGACCGTTTTCAGACCTTGTTAAAACAAAGGCTTAGAGCCGAAATTGAATCCAACCCGCCGCTGTTCCCCTGGGAAACAGAATTCAAAAGCTACGACCACGATTACCCAGACGATGTAGCCCCGCAATGGGTTCCCCCCCTACACCTCTGGACTCCCCAACTACAAAATATCAGGTGGGGTCGCCTGCCAATTCCGATCGCCCAAGGGGTTTTTGCTCAACTGCTAGAACCTTGTCAGGAACTGGTAATGTCGTCGCTGCGGCAAGGCTCGAAGTTAGTTCGCGCTGTAGATAGCTTATTTCCGGGCCAGTCTCAGGAACTCAACGAATTAGCTGGTTTAGTGCTCAGAGGTTCTTTGCGGGGACTTCTAGATTTAGAAGATTTCCCGACTTACGAAGCAGCGAGTACCGATCAACAAATGGTGCTGTCGCTGTTGGCCGCCAGGGAAATCATAGAGTCTCTAACTTTGGATTGTCCTGTGAATCAGCCGCCGATTTCGCGGGAGTGGCTGACTGGTTTGGGTTCGCTGACTCTAGAGGCTCAATACCTGTCGAACCGCAACAGAGAACAGCCAATGCCGTGTTTAAGAGTTGAGTGCCAATTTCCAGGGGCAGGAAGTTTGGAACTCAAGGGAGGAGATGCCGAAGCAACTGCACATCGTCCGAATTCCGGGCATTTAAGTGTGGAGTTGTTTGACCCACAACCGAACAAAACTTATGCTCTAGAAGTTCGATTCCAAAACTTCGAGACCAGACCTTTGATGTTTGCTATTCGTCCAATTTTAACCGGACAAGATAGCAACTAGAAAGGGCTAATTAGAGTAAATTATTTAGGTTTTTACTCGCTGGTTTGACCTCACACAAAAACAAATGCAATTCCTCGACTACTGTCGTGGAAAGCCAAAAATTTTAGATCTTAGTTAAAGCCCGCAGATTCATCGGTGGAGTCAATCTAAAATCTAAAATCTCCAATCTACAATCTACTGCTAGTTGACTTGGATGGGTGCACATGACAACTGATAACCTGCGAAATATACCTGTTTTGGGTAAACTGTGGGAGCAGATTGAGGCCATGCCTCCGCCGGTGATTGAGGATTCTTTACTGCTGCGAATCCTAGTTCAGTTGTTGGTAATTGTGGGAATTGTAGCTACTGACGTTGCTGCTGAAGAAGCCCAGAACCTGTGGGCTGTGCCTGTTAGTATTGTGGGAGCAACTTGGAGTTGGTATCGCCGCCGCGAGCGCAATGTAGCTGCTAAGTTCTGCATAGCTATTGGAATGCTGGTGGCGCTGTTCGCTTTTTTTAGCCGCTTGGTGGGAGAATTGAATGATACGCGGTTAGTTTTGGCGCAACTGTTAATCCAACTTCAAGTGCTGCACAGTTTCGATTTGCCCCGCCGCAAGGATTTGGGCTATTCGATGGTAATCGGGCTAATTTTGTTAGGGGTAGCAGCGACTCTCAGCCAAACCTTAACTTTTGGGCCGCTGCTGTTGCTGTTTTTGGCTTTAGCGCTTCCGACTTTGGTGTTGGATTATCGATCGCGCTTGGGGTTCTCAAAGGTAGAAGATAGAAAGCATTCGGTAGAAGGTAAAGAGAAAAAAAATAACTGGTCGCTATTTGCTGCTACTTTATCCCCAAAGTATTTTGGTTGGCTGCTGCTGATAACTGTCGGGTTAGGGCTGACTATTTTTGCGTTTTTGCCACGCCTCCCTGGCTATCAGTTGCGGACTTTTCCGGTGAGTGCTCCTATTCAATATCAGGGGGAGTTTGACTCGCGCAGCATTCTGAATCCAGGGTATGTCAGAGGGGGAAATGAAAAAGGGACTGGCGGAGGAAGGGGGAGAAACCCAGACAAAGGGCCAGGAGAGGTGGACTCTACTTTTTATTACGGTTTCAACCAGCGCATTAATCAAAATTTGCGGGGCGAAATGAAACCCCAAGTGGTGATGCGGGTGCGATCGCAGGCTGCGGGTTTTTGGCGGGTGTTGGGATTCGACAAATACACCGGTCAGGGTTGGGAAATTTCTCGCAACGAACAAGCTCAAAAGCTGACTCGACCTAGGTGGTCTTATCAATTTTATCTGAATCCTTTTCCCAATGCGCCTCGGACTCAAGAGGTGATTCAAACTTATAATATTGTTGCTCCAATGCCGAATTTGATTCCGGCTTTAAACAAGCCGAGGGAACTTTATTTTCCGAGTCCAGAGGCGGCGATTGATGCGGAGGGGGGTTTGCGAGCGCCTGCGGAATTGGGAGAGGGTGTGACTTATACAGTTATTTCTAATGTGCCTTTTCGCGATCGCTCTTTGTTGGGGAAAACTGGTACTAATTACCCGAAAAATATTCGCAACTTCTATTTGGATGTGCCGCCGGAAATTGCCCAGAAGGTGCGAGAAAAAACCGAAGAAATCTTGGCGGCAAGAACTAGAGTATCCCAGTCGGACAGACCGATCGATTCTCCCTACGAAAAAGCTTTGTATTTGGCTCAATATTTAAAGCAAAATCCGAATTACAAAATAGAAAAAGCTTTGCCTTACTTAGAAGAAGGTGAAGATTTAGTCCAGGCTTTTCTGTTTGGCTACAAAAACACCCAGGACGGCAAAAAAGTTACAGGTGGATATCCCGACCACTTTTCGACGGTACTGACAATTATGCTGAGGTCGGTCGGGATTCCGGCGCGGCTGGTGGGTGGTTTCGATACGGGGGAATTTAACCCGTTTACTGGTTACTATGTTGTGAAAAATACCGATGCTTTTTTGATGACGGAGGTATATTTTCCTAATAATGGCTGGTTTGCTTTTAATCCGATTCCCGGTTATCCGCTGATTCCGGCTTCGGTGGAAGACAACCAGACTTTTAGTGCGCTGCAATCGTTTTGGCAGTGGATCGCGGGTTGGCTACCGACTCCTCTCAGAAGCGGGCTGGATTCAGTTATAGGTTTTGTAATTGGCTGGATAACTTTGATTGTGGGCTGGTTTCTGGGACAGTTTGCTAAGGGTTGGGTGGGGTTATTTACTGGCTTGATTGCTGCGATCGCCTTTGGCTTTATTGGCTGGTTAATTTGGCAAGTGTGGCGCAAGTGGCGCCACCGCCGCTGGCTGGCGAAGTTGCCGCCGGTGGAGGGGGTTTATCAGGAAATGCTGAAGGATTTGGCGAGTAGGGGATTTGCCAAGCAGAAAGCTCAAACGCCTTTGGAGTATGCTGAGGCAATGCGCGGGAATCATGCAACTGATGAAGCAGAGGTGATTGATGAAGTTTCGCAGGCTTACGTGCGGTGGAAGTATGGCGGCGAAGCGGGTAATTTGAACCAGTTGCGGCAGTTGGTGGAAAATTTGAGGCGATCGCACTTGAATAAACTCAAAAAGTTAAGATAAAAATCGGCGATCGAAATCGCTTCTACACAAGTAGGAGTTACGGAGAAAAACCTTCATAACCGGGTTTTTTGCCCCGTTAAAGGGCTGTAACGCCTCTTCTGGGCAAAAACTCGGTTTCTGGGCTCCCATGCGTAATATCAAATCCGGTGGCATCGGAATTGATATTACCCACAGTCAGGACACCCCGCCGTGCTGGGTATATAAGTATTATGTTTTTTATTTACGGTGCCGATGGAATCGTGATTTCGACACCGGCTTTTTGAGCTAAATCGGTGACATTGTTGGTAAAATCAGCCATGTTTGCGATCGGAGAAGCACAACTCGCCGCGATCGCTAAAATAGCAACCAACTTTTTCGCAATGAGTTTCCGATTGCGCTTTTCTTCGGGTTTCTTTAGTTGTTCTTCCACGTTGCCAATTTCGATCAACACTTCTTCGCGTTCGTCTTCGGGGAATTGTGCGGCGGTTTCACGTATCGATGAAATCAGTTGGAGAAGTTCGGCGGTATTGGCGTTATTAGTTTGATTAAATTGATTGCCGCTAGCTTGGGCATTATCTTTAAATTGGCTGGCGTTAATGCCGGAGAGATTAGCGCCTTGCAAGTTGTTTGTTTGGGAAGAATCTTGATTCATTTTATTTCCTAAGTCAAAAGTGAAGTAGTTTACAGTTTTCTGAGATGTAGAAGAACCTACCGCATCCGATCGATCGATTCCAGGGACTTTCTCTTGGGAATAGTCGGGAAAATCCTCGATTAAGCCCCGCACCTGGACATCTTTATATGGCGGTTCTCCACATTCCACTGTGTACTTGCCATTTGCCAAACGGCGGCGCAAAACATCAAAGGCATAGAAATGGGGATTTTGGCTACCTTTGCATTGGGAACAATTGCAGGGAATTGATTCTTCGTATTTGAGGCGCTTATCGTAAGTATCATGAATTTTCGGGAGTTTGTCACGAATGCGATTCTCGTAATCATCATGAATTTCCCAAAGTTTGTAACGAATGCTATTTAGGAGATAGTTTTTCTGGGTTCCAGATACGCGGATGCGGATTTCTCGTTGATGATAATTCTCGATGACTTCGGCTTTGGCGTAGTTGTCGGCGAGGAGAACGCCGTCACGCCAGACAATATCCCCACTAGCCGCACCTGAAGAGAGATCGATATTCGGGCGGCAAATCAAGCGGTGCATCTCCACAATCAGCCTGGTGATGATGCCTTTGGGCATAAAAAACTTATATTCGTAGCGCACTATCAGGTTGTCGGTGTCGTCCCAGTCGTACTTTGGTGCTTCGAGGGGGAGCCGTTGCGGGGCGATGTAGTGTCCCCGTTTGCCGGGGATTGGGTAGCAAATTTTGAAGTTTTCCATAAGCTGAAGTAGCTCATCGTGAAGGCATTGGTATTGTCCATCAATCCAGATTTCGCTGAGGTTTTCGTCGCTGAAGTATCCACAATTGGCGATGACTTGTTCGTTATCGGTGACTTTGTAGACGGCGTTGGTTGCCCATTCGGGACGCAGGATGACCCAGTTGAAGAGGATAGATTTTTTCTTGTCAGTATTTGTTTGGAAGTGGAGGATAATACCCAAGTCGTGCAAATACTTGCTCAGACTCAGCATGGGCTGTTCGTCGGACTTGTCGAAGCCGTGGGTGGCGCAGATGTCGTAGAACTCAGAGACTTTGATGTGGGTTTTGCGTTGGGCGTAGTTTTCCAGGACGTGGCGGACTTTTGCCCAGCGTTTGGGGATGCCCGTACTGATGTGATCGAGGGTGGTGATGCGTTTTTGTAGGGCGCGCTGGAGGGTTTCGAGTCCGCGATTGTCGGCGAGGTTGGTGGTGAGGTGTTTTTCTAGGTTATCAAAGTCACCGCGCAGTTGGGAAAAATTGATTTCGCAGCGGCGGTCTTGTTTTTCGTTCTGGACGAGGAAGACGGGACTGCTGTTGCTGAGGAGTTCGATGATGTTCAACCAGTAGCAGAGGTTGGGGTTTTCGCGGCGGTTATCGACGAGGAGGATATAGAGGGAACGTTCCGTGAGGAAAAATTGGTGCGTGGCGTGGTAGATTTCCTGTCCGCCAAAGTCCCAGATGTGGACGCGGAAAGGTTTGCCGTTGGCTTGTGGGAATTCCCAGCGGATGACATCGATGCCTTCGGTGCTGGGTTCTTTTTCTTTGAGTTCGTAGTCGGGGTTGAGGAGTTTGTTTGCTAGGGTGGTTTTTCCCGATTCGCCTTCGCCGACAATCAAAAGTTTGGCTTCGTTGAGTTCTTCGGTATCGTTGGGGTTGCGGGTTTGGAAGTAGAAGTCGAGGATGGTACGCAAATCGCCTGGATCTTGATAGAATTCCTTTCCGCCCAGGATTTCCGGCGGAATTGGCATCGGATTAGCTCGCAAATCCAGTTGTTGCAGCTTCTCCATGCTGCCGATCGCTTCTGGGATCGAGGTAATCTGATTGGTATGGAGGAAAAGCCGTGTCAGATTCGACAGTTGCCCGATCGCTTCTGGGATCGAGGTAATGTGATTGTTATGGAGGCAAAGCCATGTCAGATTCGACAGTTGCCCGAGTTCCTCTGGGATGGAGGTAATCTGATTGTCACCGAGGAAAAGCCATGTCAGATTCGACAGTTGCCCGAGCTCCTCTGGGATGGAGGTAATCTGATTGTCACCGAGGAAAAGCAGTTTCAGATTCGACAGTTGCCCGAGCGCCTCTGGGATGGAGGTAATCTGATTACTATTAAGGTGAAGGTGTGTCAGATTCGACAGTTGCCCGAGTTCCTCTGGGATGGAGGTAATCTGATTGTCATCGAGGAGAAGCAGTGTCAGATTCGACAGTTGCCCGAGCTCCTCTGGGATGGAGGTAATCTGATTCCTCATAAGGAGAAGCAGTGTCAGATTCGACAGTTGCCCGAGCTCCTCTGGGATGGAGGTAATCTGATTAAAACCGAGGTCAAGCAGTGTCAGATTCGACAGTTGCCCGATATCCTCTGGGATAGAGGTAATCTGATTGTCACTGAGGGAAAGCTCTGTCAGATTCGACAGTTGGCCGAGCTCCTCTGGGATAGCTGTAATCTGATTCCTACTGAGGTTAAGTATTTTTAAGTTGGTTAATTGAAGAACAGCATCAGGAAACTCAGTTAACTTATTTCCAACCAATCCTCTTTTCTCTTCATCGAACTTCCCCAACAGCAAAGTCTCAAGCTGCGTGCACTTGCCAATCTCCGCCGGCAATTCCTCCAAGTCGAGCCCCGACAAATCCAGTTGGGTCAATTTTTCCTCGGCTGCCCGGTGAATTCGCCGCACTGCTTCCTCTCGCGTCATGCCCTTTGTCTCTCGGTAGGATTCAGTTTATTGTGACAGGATTTTTTGCTTGCTGGGGCGGGAATCACGACACGGCAGTGACCAAGGCGTGACAACTTAAGCTGTCAGTCCACCGAGCCTTCTCGCCCACCCGACAGTCCGCCAGGGAATCAATTCCCTGTCTATCTAATAGCGAAAGTCCTCTCAAAGAAAACTGAAAAACTCATTAGTCCTCTTTGAGAGGACTTTCGCTTTGAGGCAGGGGTTTCAACCCCTGCCGGATTGCTGGAATGAGGGAAATATCCTGTTTGAGGAAAAAGGCTAGGCAAACAATCGATCGTAACGATCGCCAAATTTTCACTCTTAATACAGCCTCACGCTTTCAATCATCGGTTTGATGAGCAACAATGAGGCGATCGATTTCTTCGTGGTGGCGATCGTAATAACGCCAAACATTCTCTCTTCTCGAAATCAGGCACAAGAAGCACTAGCTGACAGTGAAGCAGAAGGATTTGGACTATGAAAAGATTGCTGAGAGCGATGAAATGCGAGGCATAAACTTTAAATTACTCTTGTGCTGCATTACTCTGGTTAATCATCTTGATGCTATCAAAACTTTTCACCAAGCACTCAAGAACGATAAAAATAAGTAAGGGTTTTCAACTCAGATTGAGTATCAACCCAAATAAAAAACACCCCCCCGACCATAGGCTGGGGTTGTGTGTTTTACTATAAAAATTTTAAGTGCGGATAAAAGGACTTGAACCTTCACTCCTCTCGGAACCAGAACCTAAATCTGGCGCGTCTGCCAATTCCGCCATATCCGCATTTTGACATTTAACTACTATAGCACACAACAGAACGATCGGTCAATCGATTTTAGATTTTAGATTTTAGATTTTAGATTGAAGGAAGCGACCCACTGATAAATCCGCAGGGTGATGACCCAATTGCTCGATCAATCGATTTTAGATTTTGGATTTTAGATTTTAGATTGAAAAAAGCGACCCACGGATAAATTCCCAGGCGGATGACCCAATTGCTCGATCGCCCAACATCGAGAAACCCGGTCATTTTGGGACACCGGGTTCAATCATGAGTTATCGCCACAGCAATTTTCCGTATTTTTCACTTGTCACTTACTTTTGGCCCAGCGCTTTCCAGGTTGTTTCGTCCACCATGCCGCTAGCCGTCAAACCCTTAAATTTCTGAAAGTTCTTGACAGCCGTAGTAGTGCGAGCGCCAAAAATGCCGTCGATCGGGCCCGGATCGTAACCCTGTATTTCCAAACGCACCTGTAGCGTCTTCACCTTGGAACCGACAGCGCCTTTATTTAGAAGAGTTGGAGGATTGCCGGGAACTGCAGCATTGCTCAGAATAGGAGGATTGCTCTGCACAGCTTCAGGAGCAGGGGCCGGATCTGCTGCTAAAGCTGTCCAAGTTTCTTTGTCCACAATGCCATCTGCGTTCAAACCCTTAGACTGCTGAAAGGCACGAACCGCCGATGTAGTGCGAGAGCCATAGGTACCGTCGATCGTCCCTACCTTGAAACTGTGCACCTGCAAGCGCTGCTGTATGGCTGCCACTTCTGGCCCGTCAGCTCCCGCCGAGATAGTTTTTTCCTTTCTCACTGGCTGCTCGCCCGCGTAAAAAGGCTTGTGAAACATATCTCCTTGGGAATTTCCCTCGGGCGATGCTGACGCACCCGGATCGGCGGGAGCCGTAAAGTCTCTGCGGTACTGTTCCTGCACCAAGGGTTCGGAGTCGAAAGCAGCAGTTGCCTTTTTGGTCAACGCGGGAACGAGCAGAGCAATCAAGCTGAAAATCGTAACAGTAGTCACACGCATAAATTTCATCCTGTTAGTGAGGTTTGACAAGGTTTCGCTGATTTCATGTTTCTAAATCTAATTGTATTACCCGGACTGCTTTCTGAAACATATAGCAAAAGGAAGAAGGAACAAGGCCATTTCACTTTGCGATCGGGTAACAAGAAGTCCGAGGGAAGGGGTAATAGACCGGATTGGTTTGGGCCATTAATAACGTCCTAAGCGTCGGGCGCGGTTGCTATATCTGCTGCTGCTTCTAGAAGTTCGGCAATGGGGACAGCCGCACTCAGGAGTTACGAGTTGGAAGTTACGAGTTAGAAGTAGGGCCGGTTGGCACTCTCCCTCATAAACCCGGTGGATTCCGAGATGTTTTGTTACTAAAGCCAATATTTTTCCTAGAAACCGCGTTTCTTAGCCTCAGTCCTCTTGTACAAAACCTGCTATCATTCACAAATATTTACGGGCGGGTTGTGTCAAAAGTTGAGCCATGAAAGACCAAGTTTTTCCGTTGAACCAGCCCGTAAAAAGCAAAAACCGGCAGTTATCGGTTCGCGTGTTCTGCTAATAAAGCCTTCGCTTTCGGCTTGTAAATCAGATAAAACAGCGATTCTATGTAGCGGAGCATATCTTCGCGTTCTTCCTTGGACGAGTAGTTCCAGAAACCGTAAGTCCGCGCCAGAGTCAGCAGCTTGGTAGTGTGAATTTTCCAGGTATACGTGCTGTAAACTCGGTCAATTCCTCGCGTTGAAATTTCATACCAATAGTTGGGATTGTGTTCGCACTTCGATAAAAAATCTAGAATTTTTTGGGCAGTATCCTCGTGGTTGGTCGGGTTGATATAAAACCCATTTACGCCATCTTGAATAATTTCCAGCGGGCCACCAAACTGCGTCCCGAAAGTGGGAATACCGGTAATCATTGCTTCGAGAATTGTCAAGCCGAAAGCTTCAAATAATGCTGGCTGAACAAATATACCTTGGGTGTCGGCGATTACCCGGTAGATTTCGCCGGACAGGCTTTTGGAAAGCCTCACTCCCAACCAGCGAATTTTACCGTGAAGGTTGTATTGGTCGATAATTGCGTAGAGCTTTTTAATTTCTTCTGCTTCTTCGTAGTCTTCGGTGTCTTCGACCCGCAGCTTCCCAGCAACTAGAATTAAGTTGCATTTTTCTTGCAATTCCGGGCTTTTGCCGAACAATTCTGCTAAGCCTGTCATGTTTTTAATGCGATCGAGCCTGGCCATGGAAAACAAAGGGCGCTTGTGCGGGTCGTCGAGTTTTCCAAAGACTTGTTCGGGGTCTTCTAGAGTAAACAGCAGTTCGTTGAGCCGATCGCGATCGCCTTGCACCCGGTCTTCGATCCGCGTGTAGGGAAAGTACACACTTTCATTAACTCCCGGCGGCACGACGTTGAATTTAGGGCTGAACAGTTCAATCCCGTTCACAACGTGGTACAAATCCGGCATGGTAAAACAATGGTAAGATTCGTACTGGCCGACACTATCGGGTTGGCCCACAATCTCTTGATAGGTGCTGCTGACAATACAATTAGCTGCATTCATGGCAATTATATCAGCAGTAAATTGCAGCGAAAAATGGTATTTGTCCTCTGATTCTTGCCAGTAGAGATTGCTGAACAAATATTTAGATTTTTCCAGCGCATGGGCAATATTGCACTGAGTAACTTTGAGTTTGCGAGACAGCAAAAACGCTACCAAGTTCCCGTCGGAATAGTTACCGACAATTAAATCTGGCTTGCCCTGAAACTCAGCCAGAAGTTCTTTTTCTGAATCGATCGCATAAGTTTCTAAATAAGGCCAAATCTCGAATCTAGAAATCCAATTTTGAGTCAGTTTGGGATTGAACTCCCGGAAGGGAACCCGCAAAATCCAAGCATTTTCTGTACCGTGAACTTTTTCCAAACGTTCGTTGCAGCGCGTACCGTCGCTGTTAGGAATTAACCGGGTGAGAATAATTACTTTAGGTTTGACTCCTAAGCTATCGAGACCTGCAAGATGAATATCTTCTTGCAGTTGTTTCTCTAAACTCTTGGCTTGATCGAGGACATAAACTACCTGCCCTCCCGTATCCGGCCGCCCCAAAACTCCTTCTTGGCCGAACCAGCCGTGAGGAGAAACTAGGAGGATTTTGAAAATCATCGGGATGCGAGAAATAAATGCTTCTAGGGTTTGGGGATCGGGCGAATCAATTAATTCGTCAAGAATTCCTAGGGTTTCATGTACGCGGGCTGCGGTATTTCCCCAACCTGCCTCGAAACCCATCAATTGCAGCACGAGTCGAAATCTTTCGTAGCCTTCTTCTTCAGAAAGATCGCTGACAAAGGTGAGGGCTTTTTTGACTTGTTCGGAAAGTTGTTCTTGGGATTTTATGCGATCGTTAATTAGCAATTGTACGCCGTTGTAGCGGTGAAGGCGCAAGAAATTAAATAGAGTTTCCTGCCACTGTCTGGCATCTTGAAACAGTTTGCTGGAGAGATATCGGTTGAGGAATTGTACTCCTTTGCCGATGTTTTTGGGGTCGCGAATTGTGGGGGAGTAGTCGTAAAACGGGCCGAAATCTAGTTCGAGAATGTCGCCTTCTTGGGGGTGAAAATGGTTGACGAAGCGATCGCGCACGTCGAGCAATTCTTGCACTGTCATCTGCTCAACAGTCAAGTCGTCTGCAACTCGCACTATTTCCATACTAGCAATTTTTGGCCGCAGCAGGACGCAAAGGCTGCCATCTTCAAGAATAATTTCCTGAACGTAGTAAATCAGTTTGCTTAAAAGAGAAGATTGATGGAACTTTTCGGGCTTTTCGTATTTAGTACAGTAGGCGGCAAAAGCGTTAACTATGTCGTTTCGCAGTAAATATTTCTTTCCCAAAGCGCGTAAATCGCTGACAAACTGACGCAACTCGGTTTTTTCGTCGCTGGCGATCACAGCCTGAAAGAGTTCAGACATACATACTCCCTTATTTAAGACTTTTGATTTCCGCTGTAAAATTAGGCGATACTCAAACCGTATCGCCTTTTTTTTTAAGCGGCTACTTTTTTTGTAATTTTAAAGTCTGCAATCTGAACTTGCTATCCCTCAAATGACATAAAACTCCCCGTATTTGTGGCGAATATAGCGGATAAATGGATCGATAGTTAAAGGTGAACCTGTAACGCGATCGATCAATTCGACAGCGGTATATTTACGACCGTGCTGGTAGATGTTTTGTTTGAGCCAGTCGTGGAGTACGGTAAAATTGCCTCGTTCTATTTCTACGGGAATTTCAGGATTGATTTTTACTGCTGTTTCGTAGAATTGGGCGCTCATCAAGTTGCCGAGGGTGTAACCTTGGAACATTCCGCCGATCGTACCAACATACCAGTGAACATCTTGCATGGCGCCTTCGCTGTCGGTGGAGGGGACAACGCCGAGGTCGGTTTTATAGCGTTCGTTCCAGGCTTCGGGGAGGTCTCGCACTGCTAGTTTTCCTTCTACCATTGCCAATTCTAGGTCAAAGCGGATGGCGACGTGGAGGTTGTAGGTTACTTCGTCGGCGTCGGTGCGGATGAGCGATCGCGAGACTTTGTTAATTGCCCGGTAAAATGCGTCAGTGGATACGTGTCCCAACTGTCGCAAAAATACGCCTTGGAGTTGCGGGTAGAAACATTCCCAAAAACCGCGGCTGCGCCCCACCATATTTTCCCAAAGTCGCGACTGACTTTCGTGCAGGCCGGAGGAAATGCCGCCTGCAAGCAGCGTGCCCTCAAATTCCGGGGAATTTCCGAGTTCGTAGAGGGCGTGTCCGGCTTCGTGGATGCTGCTGAACAGTGCTTGATCCAAGTGGTCTTCATAGACGCGGGTGGTAATTCGCACGTCGTCTATGGAGAAGTTGGTCATGAACGGGTGCAGGGTGGTGTCTTGCCGTCCCCGTTGGAAGTCGAACCCCATGCGTTCTACAACTTTGCGAGTGAATTCTAGTTGCTGGGATTCTGGAAAGTCTTGGTGCAAGCAGGAGTCGTCGGCGGGAGGTTGGGAGGTGATGGCTTCGACTATCGGCACTAATTCTTCACGCAGTTTGGCGAAAAGCGGGCGCAGCAGGGATACTTTCATGCCGTAGTCGCTACGATCGATCAAAGGATCGGCGATGTGTTCGTATCCGGGGAAAAACTCGGCGTACTGCCTGCTTAATTCTAGGGTTTTTTCGAGATACGGCTCGACCGCTGCGAAATTGTTGGCTGCTCTAGCTGCAGCCCAAACTTCGTAGCAGTCGGCTTGGTGGCGGCAGAGTGCTGACATGAAGGTTGCGGGGACTCTGGCGGCGCGATCGTAGTCTCTGCGGGCTATGCGGATCAGGCTGGCTGCGGTGGAGTCGTAGGGGAGGGTTTGTTCGTAGAAACGCAAGTCTTCTAGGAGTTCACCTATTTTTGGATCGGTAAATTTTTCGTGGGATATTTGTTTGAGAGTAGCCAACTGGCGGCCTCTGGCATTTGCACCTTTGGCGGGCATATAAGTTGATTGATCCCAATGCAGCAGCGACGAGGCTGATTCGATGTCGTTAACTTCTCTGAGGTGGGCTGCCAGTTGAGCGAATTTTGCTTGAGTTTTGTCTAGGGTTTGCATGATTGGGGTTTATGGTGCTGTTTTGCCTACAAAGGTTGCAGTGCGGCATCCGTCTCCATCAATCATAGCTACCCTGAAATCAAGCTAAAAACCGCACTTCTTCCCGTATTGTACGCAATTTAGAGTCATTTTTGCACAATTTCCGGTATTTCTGCGGATTAAGTTCGATCGCCTTGGATAAGTTTTCGATCGCCAGCCGGATGCTGGTGGCTACTATTTCCTGGCTGTTTGTGAGCTCGCCTGCTTGTTTTTCTAGGGCGTAAATGCAAGCTTTTTGATAGTACAGGTTTGGATCGTCGGGGTTGAGTGCGATGATTTTATCGTAGGAGGCGATGGCTTCGGTAAATCGTTGAATTTTTTTGAGGGCTATGGCGCGGTTGTACCAGGCTTCGATGTTGTCTGGCTGCAACTCTACGGTTTTGTCCCAAGAGGCAATTGCTTCTTCAAAGCGTTGTAAGTTGGCGAAGGCTAAGCCGCGGTTGTAAAAGGTTTCGCTGTCGTTTGGGTTGAGTGCGAGGGCTTTGTCCCAGGATGCGATCGCTTCTTCAAATTGTCCCATTTGTGCGATCGCCGTGCCGCGTTTGTTCCAGGCTTCGGCCGAATTCGGCCGCAGTTGCAGGGTTTTGTCGTAGGAGGCGACGGCTTCCGGGTATAGTTTTTCATCGGCTAAGGCTAAGCCGCGGTTGTACCAGGCTTGATGCAAGTCTGGTTTGAGTTCGATCGCTTTGTCGTAAGAGGCGATCGCCTCTGTATTTTGGTCGGATTTTCTCAGGGCAAATGCTTTGTTGTACCAAGCTTCGCAGTAGTCTGGTTTGATGGCTATGGCTTTGTCGTAGGAGTCGATCGCTTCTGAAAATTTTTCTAAGTTGACGAGGGTGTTGCCTCGGTTCGTCCAAGCTTCGGGGTAGCTGGGGTTGAGTGCGATCGCTTTTTCGTAGGATGCGATCGCTTCTGAGAGTCTGTTGAGCTTCCGCAAAACGTTGGCGCGATTATACCACGCTTCGGGATTGTTGGGTTTGATTTGTAGGGATTTGTTGTAGGCTGCGATCGCTTCTTCTAGCTGGCCCAATTTTTTGAGGGCGACGCCTTGGTTGTACCAGGCTTCATAAAATGTTGGTTCAAGTTCGATCGCTTCTTCCCAAGATTCGATCGCAGCTTGGAATCGTCCCATTGCTTCTAGGGCGTTGCCGCGTTCGTAAAATGTTTGAGCCTTTTGGGTGTTGACTGCTATGGATTTTTCCCCTGAGTCGATCGGCTTTTCTATGCTGGCTAATTTTTGCAAGGGGTTTCACCTCATTATTTTCTGTCTAATTGATTCTTTTCTTTTTTATATGCGATCTTTTTCGCGTTTGAGTGCTTTTGATCGATCCTATTTGGTTATTTATGGCAATTTTACAGGAATTTGGGAGCTTTTTCAATTTTTTTCATTATAATTCTAGAGCTTGGATTTATAGGTATAGATTAATACTAATTTTTTATAGGACTGCGTAGAAAAGAGGAAAGGGCGATCGTACTGAGGTGTGACAAACCTCGCCCAAGATATAATTTTCACGTAACCCTTTTGAGCGATCGCGGGTTGAAAGCGCCTCTTGTCAAGCGAAGTCCGCCTTTGCAGACTAATAAATAATAAGAGTATGTTTGATGCTGTAGCGGCGGCTTTTACCAAGAATAGTCTAAAACTAACAATCTCATAAACCCGCCCCGCCCAAGGGCCAATCCCTATTCTTGAATCAAGGCTTGAAACCGAGTATGCGAGCGAATGCTGTCAAAATTCGAGTCAGTTTTTGCCATTTCTCGCCATTCGTCAGGATTCAGATTGATGGCTTGCTGCAAATTCTGAATCGCTTGGTCAATCTCACTGTGTAACGCATAGCAGCAAGCTTTATTATAAAATGTTGCGTCATCATCTGGTTTTAATTCTAAGGCTTTGTCGTAGGAGGCGATCGCTTCTTCCCATCTGCCTAAATTAGCTAGTGCAATGCCCCGATTGTTCCAGGCTGCGTCATCATCTGGTTTAATTTCTAAGGCTTTGTCGTAGGATGTGAACGCTTCTTCCAATCTTCCTAAATTATGCAATGCACTACCCCGATTATACCAGGATTCGGCATCGTCAGGTTTGAGTTCTATGGCTTCGTTGTAGGAGGCTATCGCTTCTTCAAATCTTCCTAAATCATCCAGTGCATTGCCCCGATTGTACCAGGCTTCGTGATAATGTCGTTTGAATCTTAAGGCTTTGTTGTAGGAGGCTATTGCTTCTTCTAACCTTCCTAAATTACCCAGTGCAACGCCCCGATTGTACCAGGCTTCGTGATAATCTGGTTTTAATTCTAAGGCTTTGCCGTAGGAGGCTATCGCATCTTCTAATGCTCCTAAATCATTCTGTGCAATGCCCCGATTGTACCAGGATTCGTGATAATCTGGTTTTAATTCTAAGGCTTTGTTGTAGGATGCGAGAGCTGCTTCAAACAAGCCTAAATCATTCTGTGCAATGCCCCTATTGTACCAGGATTCGTGATAATCTGGTTTTAATTCTAAGGCTTTGTCGTAGGAGGCTATCGCTTCTTCTAATTCTCCTAAATTACCCAGTGCAAGACCCCGATTGTACCAGGCTTCGTCATCATCTGGTTGGAATTCTAAGGCTTTGTCGTAGAAGGATCTCGCTTCTTCCAATCCTCCTAAATTACCCAGCAGTGCAAGCTCCCGATTGTACCAGGCTTCGTAATAATCTGGTTTTAATTCTAAGGCCTTGTCGTAGGAGGCGATCGCATCTTCCAATCTTCCTAAATCCTCCAGTGCAACGCCCCGATGGTACCAGGCTTTGTAATAATCTGGTTTGAATTTTAAGGCTTTGTCAAAAGAGGCGATCTCTTCTTCCCATATTTCTAAATTATACAGTCCAACGCCCCGATGGTACCAGGCTTGGTCATTATGTGATTTTAATTCTAAGGCTGTTTGGCCCAAGGAGGGGAGCTTTTTTTTCAATCTTCCTAAATTACCCAGTGCAATGCCCCAGGAGGCGAGCTTTTCTTTCAATCTTCCTAAATTACCCAGTGCAATGCCCCGATTGTTCCAGGCTTCGCCATCATCTGGCTTTAATTCTAAGGCTTTGTCGTAGAAGGCGATCGCTGCTTCAAATCTTCCTAAAGAAAGCACTCCTATGTTCCTATCGAACCTGGTTTCGTGATAATCTGGTTTTAATTCTAATGCTTTGTCGTAGGAGGCGAGCGCTTCTTTCCATCTTCCTAAAGAAAGCAGTGCTATGCCCCGATTGTACCAGGCTTCGTGATAATCTGGTTTGATTTCTAAGGCTTTGTCGTAAGAAGCGATCGCTTCTTCCCATCTTCCTAAATCCTCCAGTGCAGCGCCCCGATTGTACCAGGCTTGGTGTAAATCTGGTTTGATTTCTAAGGCTTTGTTGTAGGAGTAAATCGCTTCTTCCCATCTCCATAAATCATTCAGTGCAATGCCCCGATTATTCCAGGATTCGTCATCATCTGGTTTTAATTCTAATGCTTTGTCGTAGGAGGCGAGCGCTTCTTCAAATCTTTCTAAAGAAAGCAGTGCATAGCCCAGATTGTACCAGGCTGCGTGTAAATATGGTTTTAATTCTAAGGGTTTGTCGTAGGAGGCGAGCGCTTCTTTCCATCTTCCTAAATTACCCAGTGCATTGCCCCGATTGTACCAGGCTGCGTATAGTAAATATCGTTTTAAGTCACAGGCGTTGTCGTAGGATACGATCCCATCTTCAAACAATCCTAAATTACCCAGTGCATTGCCACGATCGTACCAGGCTGGATGTAAAGATGGTTTGAATTGAGAGCCTTTGTCGTAGGAGGCGAGCGCTGCTTCAAATCTTGCTAACTTAGCCAGTGCATAGCCGGGTTCTACCCAGGCTTCGTCTTTATCTCGTGGGAATTCTAAGGCTTTGTTGTAGGAGGCTATCACTTCTTCAAACAAGCCTAAAGAACCCAGTGTAACCCCCCGATTGTACCAGGCGTTGTCATCATGTGGTTTTAATTCTAAGGCTTTGTCGAAGGAGGCGAGCGATTCATCAAATCTTCCTGAACTATCCAGTGCATTTCCCCGATCGTTGCAGGCTTCTGGATGGGGTTTCTTTTCTAAAGCTTCCTCGAAAAAGGCGGTTGCTTTTTCAAACCAGCCTAAGCCTAAATTGTACAGTTCCTTCCAATCAATCATTTCTAACCTCCTGGCTCAAGTTGTGTAAGACAACGTGAAATTGCTTAATTCCTTTAATCAGCCGAGGAATTTTTTAAGAATCTTAAAGTATTTTTTGCAAGTTCAATGTTGATCCAGACTAACACAACCCAACTAAGCTGACCATACCTGAGCAGCCGTCAGCACTAATTCTGGAAAAGTGGGCGAAACAATTGGTTCGTTATCTCTAAACAGAGTGCGCTGATATTTGCCTTCAGCCTTTAGCGAAAAAACAAATACCGTCGTAATTTTCTGGTTTCCCAAATACTTTCTTTTTCCACTTGCTAAATAATATCGTTTCCGGTTGCATCGGAATAATAAAATCGAGTCAACAGTTAACACTCAACCATTCAGTTTTTCGACCCGCCCGTCAACACTCAACAGTCAACAGTCAACAATCACGGACGGTGCAACCGGAATTGATATAATCAATAATCCAGTATTCAGCAATGCCCAAGCGTTCGTATTTATCTAGCTTGTCAACATAATCATCTTCCCAATTAGTTGATACTACCTCGACAGCTAACTGAATCGGTGATTCGAGTGCGGTATAAGATTTGCGTTCAGCACGCCAAAAAGTGCGATCGATAACACTGACATCAGGAACTCTTCCTTGCTCTATACCTTCTTTTGTGGTAGTTTTAATCGTGATGCCTCGTTTTACTACATAGTTGAGTTTCAGGCGATCGATATCTTGATAAAAGTGTCGGTCTGTAAATTCACCAATATCATCATGATTTCTGGGAATTGCTATTTTGACAATCTCTCCATTCACCAATTCTTAAAGACTATCTTCCGGGAAAATGGCAATAAATTCGTTAAAATTAAATTTTTGTTTGGTAGTTGCAATCATTTTTTAAATAATCCCTAAAGTTGCAGCCATATCCTCCGGTTCTGCGTTACGAGGCTTTGCTTGGAAACGATTAGTTTCTTAGTCTCGCGTTGCGCGGAATTTGTTTGTGTAGTAGGGATTCCCAATTATTTTTTCAGCACTTACGCACTACGACCAAAGAAACCTGGTTTTTTACCGAATCTGCGCGTTACAACGAATAATTTTGGTAAAAAACCAGGTTTCTGAACTCCTATGCGTAAGTCCTAAGAATGCTGCTGCACCCTACTTTTAAGCTTGATAGTTTTTCAAAATTGCAACTTTTTCGGGGAAGATTTCGATCGCCATTTTGTCATCATAACGAGTCGCGAGCGATCGCCTCACTTCGCCCAAAAACAGCGGCTGCGACAGCCCAGGTTCAGGATGTACAACTGTACGAACCCGGATTGTCATGTAGTCTCTGCCCCGCCCAGAGCGCCCTGGAGAGTACAAATCCGCAGCCGCTTGCTGCATCGTTGCTTCTAATTCCGATTCCGTGATCGTAGGCGGCACAGTAACTACTGTTTGAGCGCCGCCTGTATCGTAAACTAAAGAATAGCGAACTGCACCGGGAATTTCTGTGCGGGAAAACAGTCCCAAACCCAGACCAAATATACTCGCAGCAATTACTCCCATAAAGCTTGTCACTCCTACCAATCGGAAGCGAAAACCCCATTTGAAGATAAATGCTATAACAGTTAGAATAGCCAAGGCTACTGTTAGAATTCCCGCCCATTGGGCGTACATTAAAAGGTTAGAATTTACGTTCATTTGTTGACTGTTGACTGTTGACTGTTGATATTAGTTACCGATACCCGATGCCCAATGCCCAATGCCCAATGCCCAATGATTAATTAAGCGTTTCGGCCCATAAGCAGATAAGTCATCATATCGCCTTTCCCCTTCACTGGAATCACGCCGCGCTCCTCAAAAACGTACTTATCCCGCAGGCGCTCGTAGGTAGCAACTGTCACCTGAATGCTGCCGGCGACGCCTTGAGATTCCATCCGGGAAGCTGTATTTACCGTATCTCCCCACAAATCGTAAGTAAATTTTTTAGTACCGATTACCCCAGCTTCTACCGGGCCTGTGTGGATGCCGATGCGGATGCTGAGCGGCTGACCTCCCTTGGTATGTATCTTAGTCATTGCTGCTTGAATTTCCAGCGCCATTTCGGCGATCGACTCGGCGTGGTCGTCGCTGGGCGTCGGCAAACCGCCAACAACCATATAAGCATCGCCGATCGTCTTAATTTTCTCAAGTCCGTAGCGCTCGGCCAACTCGTCAAAAGCCGAAAAAATCTCGTTGAGCAACTCCACCAATTGGGCCGGCGATAAATGAGACGAAAGCTTAGTAAAACCGACCAAATCGGCAAACATCACTGTTACCTCAGCGAAACTGTCTGCGATCGTAATTTCCCCGTGTTTCAGGCGCTGTGCGATCGCCTTCGGTAAAATATTTAACAGCAAACGCTCGGACTTTTCCTTTTCCTGGGCCAACTCATGTAAATACGCCTGTTCCTTATCCCGCAGCCGCTTCTTTTCCAGACAAGCGCTAATCCGAGCCTTGAGCAATACCGGATTGAACGGTTTAGAAAGATAATCCTCCGCCCCCAACTCTATACACCGGACGATACTATCGATATCGTCCACCGCCGAAATCATAATCACCGGGATGTAGCGCAAATTCTCGTCCGCCTTCAGACTTTCGAGCACCTGATAGCCGTTCATTTGCGGCATCATAATGTCTAAGAGAACCAAATCAAAAGGATCGCTTCGCAACATTTCCAGAGCTTGGAGACCATCTTCAGCAACAGTCACCACATGGCCTTGACGCTGAAGTCGGCGGGCCAGCAAATCGCGGTTTACCTCATTGTCGTCAACAACCAGCACGCTGCCCTCATCACCTTTCATGTCATGGCCTCTTTGAGAAGCGTTTCAATTTTACCCAAAAGTCTGGGAAACTCGACCGGTTTAGTGTCGTAGTCATTGCAGCCGGCCGCAAGACACTTTTCACGATCGCCCGCCATTGCGTGAGCCGTCAGCGCAATCACCGGAATCCTGCTAGTTTCAGGAGCCGCCTTAATTTGCTGCGTTGCTTGCCAGCCGTCGAGAACCGGCAGGCTCATATCCATCAGAATCAAATCGGGTACTTTCGCGAGCGCCATCGACACTCCCTCAGCACCGTCAACAGCAATAAAGACCTCGTGTCCCTTGCGGGCCAGACGCCTGGAAAGCATATCCCTGTTCATTTCGTTATCTTCGACCAACAGGATTTTAGCCATTGGTGTTCTCCTTGCCTTTCGAGTCGTACCTGCGATCGAACCTGTCATTGACTATAGAGCGAACATCGCGCAACAAAGTATCGCAACTGTAGACTCCCTTTTGTAGCACCCGCTCGACGTAGCCGTTTAGTTGCTGGCTTTCGGCCGGTGTCAGGTCTTTCCCCGTGATTACCACAATCGGTATAGGATCTCCCGAATGGGATTTGCGAAGTTCCCCGATCAACTCAAAACCATCCATTTCTGGCAGTGTCAAATCCAGTAATATCAGGTGCGGGCGAGCAACTTTTAGCCGATCGAGAGCAGCGCGTCCGCTGTCAGCTTCCGTTACTGCCCAGCCTTGTGTTTCTAGTACGCATCGCAGTATTTCGCGCGTGGCAACGTCGTCTTCCACAATTAGAATCTGACAGGTCAAATTGTTACTTGCAACGCCGTCTTGGTCGCGTCGGTACTTGTTCAACAAGGCAGCCAGCCGTTTGCCGTCCACTGGTTTGGTGAGGTAGTCCGAGGCACCCAATGCAAAGCCGAGGCTTTTGTTGCCCACAAAGGATAGCAGGATTACGGGAATTTCGGCAAGGTCTGGATCGGCCTTCAGTGCTGAGAGTACCGCCCAGCCGTCCATTCCGGGCATTATCACGTCCAGGGTAATGGCGTCTGGCCGTAGTTGCTTAGCGAGCCGGAGAGCTTGCTCGCCACTGCCGGCGACTTCTATGTGCAGTCCTTGGCGACTGAGGGCGCGCTGGATTAAATCCCGCGAGATCGGGTCGTCGTCCACTACCAGCACCGTGCCGACAGCGGGGGCGTCCGGAGGGCTAGTGCTGTCGTGGACTTTGTTGGGGATTTCCGGCTGTTTGATGGCTTTGGGCAAGAGCACGGTGAAAGTGGTGCCTGCGCCCAAGGTGCTGCTGACCTCAATGCTGCCACCCATCATCTGACAGAAGCGCTGGCTGATTGCTAGTCCCAAACCGGTGCCACCGTACTCGCGGGTAGTCGAGGCATCAGCTTGGGTGAAAGGTTGGAAAACTCGCTCCAATTGCTCTTGTGTCATGCCGATGCCGGTGTCGGCGACGCGGAAACTTAAAAATTCGGAGTTGGAAATTAAAATTTGGGAAGATTCCTCTTGATTTTTCCTTTTTAATTGTTCATTTTTAATTCTTTCCACTCCGATCGCAATTCTCCCGTTTTGTGTGAACTTGGCAGCGTTGCTGAGCAAATTAAGCAGCACTTGCCGCACTTTGGTCATGTCCGCGTGCATGGTATCGAGGTTGTCTGGACAGTACACTTCTAGGGTATTACCGTTTTTATCTACCAGCGGCCTCGCCGTGGCAACAGCACTTTCAATTAAGGTATGGATCTCGAAGGTTTCTAAGTAGAGATCCATTCGGCCTGCTTCAATTTTAGAAATATCTAGGATGTCGTCAATCAGAGACAGCAGGTGTTTGCCGGCGCTGCAGATTTTTTCGAGGTCGGGAACCGATTCGCAACTGCCCAATTCTTCGGCTTCTTCTTGAAGCATTTCGCTGTAGCCGATGATGGCGTTGAGGGGTGTGCGAAGTTCGTGGCTCATGTTGGCGAGAAATGTGCTTTTTGCCCGGTTGGCTGATTCTGCTGCTTCTAGGGCCAACTGCATGGCGGATTCTGCCTGTTTGCGATCGGTGATGTCTTGGACTGTGCCTTCGTAGTACAAAACCCTGCCGTTTTCGTCGCAGATGCTGCGCGCGTTTTCGGAAATCCAGATCTTGCTACCGTCTCGGCGGTATATTTGGGACTCAAATTTTGACACTTGGCGGCGCGCGCGCAATTGGGCCATAAACTCGGCGCGCCGATGGGGGTCAACGTAAAATTGACGGTTGATATCGGTGAGTTCGGCGAGCATTTGGGTACAGGATTCGTAGCCGTAAATTCTGGCTAGTGCGCGATTGCCGCTGAGGTAGTGTCCTGAAGGCGTTGTCTGGAATATGCCTTCGACTGCGTTTTCAAAGATGCTGCGGTATTTTGTTTCGGATTGTCTCAAGGCTGCTTCTGCTCGCTTGCGCTCTAGGACATTGGCGAGCATTTCTCCTACCATTTTTAGCTGTGTGGATATTTCGGTTGCTCGACCTGCTGTTTGCTTTAAGCCATCGAATCCGAGAAATCCTACTAGGTTTTTACTACTAATTAGGGGAATAATTATCAGCGATTGAATATCTTGTAGCTGTTTTTTTAATTCTAAATTATTTAGAAAAGCGCCAATCCAAGGTATTGAGGCGGTTGCTGTTTCATTGACTGTTTGGGATGGGGAGTTTGTCTGGAATTCGCCTGGATTTTGACCGATAAAATAGCCAATTTCGGCTTTGGCTGGAGGCGGGAGTTCGCCGATTTCTGGAATATAGAGGCATTCCGCGCGATCGAGTTTTTCTGCGATCCAAGGGATTTGTGCGATGTCTATTTGGTTGTAGGTGCTGTCTTTGACTGCCGGAATGCTTTCGCCGCACCACTCATAGCTTTTGTCGGCGCGGGTTTTGTCTTCTGATAACAGGTAGATGTAACTGCGGTCAAACCCGCTCAAGGTGGCGATGGCTTCCAGGGTTTGATCGATGCCTTTGTCTATTTCTGATAAGGGCTGGGTGATGAAATGGGTTGACAAACGGGCAATCAACTGAGCGAATTCTATTCGATACTGCAAAGATTCTTCTACTTTTTTGAGTTCGGTAACGTCTCGAAAGCTCCAGACTCTACCGACTGTTTTCGCTCCGACTTTTGAGGGCAACGAATTTAATTCAATAATTTTTCCGTCTTTAAATTCTAATAATTCGCTGATTTGAGTATCTGAATCTGCCGACACTTTGATCACGTTTTGGAGAAATCGTTGCGGGTATTTTAATTGTTCCCTGTCGAAGGGGAATCCTGTTTTGATTGTGTTTTTGAGTGTGGCGAAGGTCGATCGGCTCAACTTTCCTTGGCTGGCGGACAAACCCCACATCTCTAGAAATTTCTGATTATAATTACATATATTGCCGTTTCTGTCAACCGCCAGAATTCCTGCATCTGTAGATTTTAGAACTGCTTGCAGTATCGAGAGCGATTGCTTGTGTTCTCTAGTGTCAAAAAACACCAAGACTGATATTTCGCTGCCCTCAACTGCGGGATGGAAAAAATAGGAAACTGGTAACATCTTGCCGTCGCGACACAAAAACTCGTCGTCCCAATTGTTGCAAGGTTGACTGGAAGCGATCGCCTCTTCTAAATCTAGTGTAGGTGCGATCGGCCTATCTTCACTCTTGCTTGGCGACTGTTTCGGAGCCGTCAAAACTTGGGATTTGTTGCCTTTCTTTTGCTTCCCGATGCGCTCTAGCAAGGAAACGCCTGCAAGTTCCGACTCTCCCCACCCCAGCAACCGTTCGGTCTCTGGATTCACTGAAATTACACAGCCATTCGCGTCAAGGATACACAATCCCGCCCCCAAACTGTTGACACTCGCCCGCAGTCGATCGAATTCGGAAGCTGTTGGAGAGTCTTGAGGGGACTGGGGCGACTCAGTTACATCCTTGAGCGCCACCGTCTGCAAGTTAAAACAATCTTCCTGCTGAAGTTCTTGCTGACTCTGAACTCGGTCATAGGTACAACTTACCTGCTCTAATAAAAGTTGCCACTGCTCAGCAGTGGGAGGGGGAGACTCGCCGACTAAACCGAGCTGTTCGAGTTGGCGCTGGAGGTGGGGGTGCATATTTTCTGGCGCTTTGTAGGCAACTTTCTACAGTATATCTTTATTAATTAATAGTATATATACGTAGGTATACCGTTAGGGGACAAGTACGCGATCGAAGTCTATAACAGGTTTTATTGAGAAGCCGAGGGATCGTGTCTCCTCTCCAAAATCTTTCAAACTGCGCTCATTATATTAATTCTCAGAACTTTTAAGGGTTATCAGCTAACTAATCCTCTGAATGTCGGCAGCACGCTCAATAATAATATCATCTTCTCAAGTCAATACTCCGAAAACTTTTGGTCACGATACTACAAGTTTTACAGGACAAGGACAATAAAAAAGTAAAATTAAATGCAAGTCACGGGTGGAGAGGGCATTGATTTAATTATCCAAAGTCGCTCAAAGTCAAGGGATAATAAGCCATTGGATCGGAGAAAAACTGTCCGGAGTATTGAGCGAGTGAACTTATTCTCAAAAACTAGGTGGACCCCAAAAAACGATCGCTTACGCTTGTACTGGACTGGAAAAATTATTATTCCCATGCCAGCGGAAACGATTTAAGGGTTTTTCGTACTTACTCATAAATTAATTATGGTTATCTAACCCGGCCTAATCTTCTACCTTTATATTAGAAAAAACTCTGAAAAAGACTGAATTGATAGTGTGATAAATTATCTGCAAAATATCCCTAACTGCTAGCGAAATAATCAGCAACTGGCGGAGGCAAATAAAATTTGCAGGCATCGAAAATAACTGTCAAAAAAATATTATTCGTCAGAGTTTTCGGTTGAGATCGAAAGGTCGCTGAAAATAGCTGGCAGCCGAATGGTAAAAGTAGAACCTTTGCCCACCTCGCTGAATGCAGTAATGTCTCCGCCCATCATTTCGCAGAATTTCTTAGTAATCGTCAGCCCCAAACCGGTGCCGCCATACTTCTTAGTAGTTGAGGAATCGGCTTGGGTGAAAGGCTCAAAGATTCTGGCTAACTGTTCGGGACTCATGCCAATGCCGGTATCTTTGACCGTAAAAAAGATCCAATCTTGACCGGAAGATAACAGAGACAAGCTATTTTCAGCTTGGCCACCTCCTCTATACGCTCCAAGTCTTTTGGCTTTCTTTGCAGCGTCGGCGGGGGTTTCGACGCATCGGGTAACGGCGAAGGTAATCGCGCCGGAGCAAGTAAATTTCGCGGCATTGCTGAGGAGGTTGAGCAGAGACTGCCGGAGTTTAGTCAAGTCGGTCTGCATCGAGCCAATATCCTCGGGGCATTGTATTTCTAGGATATTGCTATTTTTGTCTGCCATCGGCCCGATCGTGGTTACTACTTGCTCAACCAGAGTTGAAATGGTGAAGGTTTCGAGGTGGAAATCGATGCGGCCTGCTTCAATTTTGGTCAAGTCGAGAATATCTTTAATCAGCGCTAGTAGGTGCTGGCCGGCCGTGTTAATTCTCTGGAGGTCGTCAATGAATTCTTCGGCACCGAGGTCTCGGGCATCTTCTTGCAGGAGCTCGCTGTAGCCGATGATGGCGTTGAGGGGGGTTCTGAGTTCGTGACTCATGTTGGCCAGAAAAATGCTTTTCGAGCGATTGGCAGCTTCGGCGGCTACTGCGGCCCGGCGGAATTCTTCGGAACGCAAGCGTTCGGTGATGTCGCTGGTCATGATTAAAACGCACTGAGTGCTGCCGAGGTCGATGAGTTCCATTGACAGCAGCCAGTCGCGCACTTCGCCGACTTTGGTGCGAATTTTGATTTCTTGATTGCTGATCGAATTTTGTGATTGCAAAATCTGGGCGAGCCGCCCCCCGTCTTCTGAATTGACAAACATTCCTAAGTCGCTGGGAGTGCGGCCGATAAATTCGTGTCGCAGCCAGCCTAATGAGCGCAAAAAGCTTTCGTTGGCATCGAGGAAGCATCGGTCTGTGAGGGTGCAGATGCTGATGCCGACTGGGGAGGCGTGGAAAGCCTTGGAAAATCTTTCTTCTGAAGAACGCAGGGCGGCTTCGGCTTGCTTTCTGTCTGTGATGTCTTGGACGGTGCTGCTGATGTAGAGGGAGTTGACGGCGGCTTGTTCGTAGACTGTGCGGTTGCTACCGTCGGGGAGTATGAGCCTGTAGTCGATGCTGTAAGGCTGTTGCTGAAATAAAGCGGCTTCGATCGAGGTTTTGACTAATTCTCTGTCTTCAGGGTGTACGTATTCCAAGAAGGCTTCGAGGCTGGGTTCAAAAGTTCCCGGCCGCTCTCCCAGGATGCGATAAATTTCCTCTGACCACCGCAATTGCTGGGTGTTGCGGTCTAAGTCCCAGTTGCCTAGTTGGGCGATGCGCTGGGCGTTGGCAAGGCTGGCTTCGCTGGCGCGCAGGGAAGCTTCTGCTTGGTGGCGTTCGGCGACGGTGGCGGCTAAGACTAAGCCGGTGACGGCGATGACGGCGATGAAGGCTTGCAGGGATAACAGTGCTTGGGGCATACTGCTGGCGTGTTTGAGGAAGGGGCCGCTGCGTCGGGCTATGCCCCAGATGGCGAAGCCGCAGAGGATGAAGTTGGAGAGGGCCGTGTAGCGCTGGCCGAATCGAAAGGCAGCCCAAACTACTAGGGGAAATGGTAAGTATTCGAGGGGATAGCGGGCGTAGGCGGCGCGGGTGCGGGAGCAGAAGACGAGCCAGCCGACTGCTAGTAGCAGCAGCAGCCAAATCGCTCGTTCAGCTATCTTTTTACGATGGTTGGGGACTCTGGGCAATTGTTGCCACGTCAGCAGCAGCGGGGCGACGAGCAAAATTCCCATAGCGTCTCCCACCCACCAAGTCCCCCAAATCGTGCCCAAATCGCTCCAGCTAGATAAACCGGTCAGGCATACGACGATGCTGCCGATGGTGGAGTTGATCAGGGTAGATCCCAAGGCTGCTAGTCCGACTATTCCTAAAACGTCTTTGAGCCGATCGAGCCCGGCGCTAAAGTTAATGCGCTGGAGTAGATAAGTTCCCGTCCACGCTTGCAGGGTTCTGGCGGCTGCCGAGATCAATGCCGTGCCTATGTTGGCCGACGGTACGCTCATGCTGAACAGGAAGCCTCCGAGCGCGATTCCCGGCCACAGTTGCCGCCCAAACAGCAGCAGGGCGACTTGGGCAATTCCTGCTGCTGGCCACATCGGGTAAATTTCTGAACTGAGGGTGAGGGTGGAAATTGCGAATTGCGACGCCCAATAGTAGACCAGGGCGATCGCGCCTACTGCGAGGAAGTACCGCCAGGAATGTCCTTTGATTGCGTTAAGGAACTTTGTCTGCATTGTCGTTTGGGGAAAAGGTGGACGGTTGTTGGGATCTCAGTAGGTGGCACGGGACAGGCACAGGGTAGAGAAAATGTTTCTATTAAGCGATGGTAGGTCATGGGTGGTAGGTAGTGGGAGAAGCTTTTGAGCTAACTTTTTGTGGTGCCGTTGAGGGAGCGGTTTTTTTTGTTCGATCAAATCTGCCCATGAATTTCGGGAGTATTGCTTTTTTGTAAATATATCTCTAATGGCTAAGCAATTGGTTTATAAATTTTTGGTTTTTGTTAAAAATTTATTACCGAGCGACAGCGGGTGTCTTTTTGTGTCGGGCGATCCCAACGCAATTCACTCTAACATTTTGCAGCGTGCTCAATAATACCTAAAATACCTAAAGTACCAATAACAGCCACGTAAAATCTCTGCTTTTAGGTAAGTCGGGGACCAGAAACACGGTTCCTGAGTATAAGTGGAGGCGGGAGTGGTTTTCACTAGATTTTTCATCAATCAATCGAGGCTTCAAGTCTTTCGGTCGAATACAGTGAAAGCTGATAATTAACAGCCAAAAAAATATTTTTTATTGTCTATTTCTCTTTGGCTGTTGCAATATCTAAGGTTAGTGTCAAACGCTCTTGAGATTCTTTAAGGGCGTCTTGGGGGTTGCGGCCCAGAAGGGTTGCCTCTATGGCGCGACCGAGGTTTTCTGACAGGCGGGAGTAACCTGATATAATGGGTCGCGCTCTGGCTGAGTTCATTTGTTCTAAAAATACTCGCAAAACAGGGTTTTTTTCCACAAAGCTTTGATAAGCTTGGCTCTGTCTCGATTTTAAGTTAATGGGCAAGTAACCTGTTCCCAATGCCCATGCTGTTTGGAATTCTTCACCTATAACGTATTCTAAGAATACTAGGGCTGCTCGCTCTCGTTCTGGCGAGGTTTTCATTAAAAATAGGTTTTCACCCCCTACGACGGCTGCGGGGCGTTTGAGGAGCGGTAAAGGCATTGCTGCGTAGTCGATCGCGCTTTGCTGCAACTGTGCTAGCGTCCACGGCCCGGTGATTTGCATGGCGACTTTCCCGGCGATGAAGTTGTCGAGTTCGTAACCGCGTTCGGGTGCTGACAATATTGCTGAACCTTCTTTTAACAAGTCGCTCCACAATTCTAAGGCGGCCTGAGAACCGGGATTATCTATTTGGGGTACAGGACTTTGAGGTATTTCGCCTTTGAGTTCGCCGCCTGCGCTGAACATGAATGGCAGCCAAGTAAATACTGTCCATTCTCCTTTGCCTAGGGGGAGCACTATGCCGTGTTGGTCTGTGCGGCCGTCTCCGTTGGTGTCTCGCGTGAGCGATCGGGCTGTTTGCTTTAATTGCGCCCAATTCTGCGGCACTTTTTTGATTCCTGCTGCTGCAAATAAGCTGGGACGGTAAAAGATGGCGACGTTGTTTGTGCCTAGGGGAACTGACCAAGTGTGTCCGCCGAGTTCCATTGACTCGAAGAGTGCCGGGTAGATTTCCGCTTTCCGGGGCGATTTGTCGAGCCAGTTTTCTAAGGGTTCAATTGCGTTTAGTTCTGCTAGTTTTCCTGAAATTGTGGCAGCATTCCAAAGCAAATCCGGCGGTGCATTTCCAACTATTGCTGTTAGTATTTTTGGGAGTTGTTGGTCGGGCTGGCCGATATAAACTGGTTTGATATGGATGTTGGGATGAGTTTTGTTGAATTTGTCTGTTAGGGTTTGAAATACGTCGCGATTTGGCGGCGGATTGATGCCGTGCCACAGTGTGAGTTCGATCGGTTCGCCGTTTTTTGATGCTGGGGTTGTGCTGTTTTGACAGCCGCTTAATATGAGCAGATTTAAGGTAATTAAAATGCCGACGGCTATTTTGAGCGCTCTTTTAATTGCTTTGGATAATTGGGAGAAAATCATTTGTTAGTTGGATTAATGGAAGAATATTTTTTTTACTGCAGATGCACGCGGATGGACGCGGATAGTTAGATGTTGGTAAAACGAGGTAAATCTAGAAAATCTGCTGGTAGCTGATTTCTCTCTCCATCCGAGGTGTTTTGAAACAAAACGGTGAAACCTCCTGCTCCTAGTCTATCTTGCGGCCACATCCGATAGCAAGGAATTTCTGTCAGGTGCGATCGATATTTTTCTAAATGAGGAACAGTGACTGGCCCAAATTCGGGGAATTTGTTTAACAGCCATTCGCTGACTTGTTCATTTTATGCGGTTGAATAAGTGCAGGTCATGTATGCAAGATAACCTTGCGGCGCTACAATTTTAGCAGAATTGGCTAAAATTATTTTTTGGCGGTTGGCATTGCTGTTGATGGTGAGATTATGAAAGCAGCCGGGTGCTTTGTCTCCTTTTGCTAAGAGTGATTGACCAGTACAAGGAGCGTCTACTATTACTAAATTAGCCGTTGGTGGCATCTTTTCGGCAAGTATTTTTGAATCGACGTTGGCGGCGGCGGATGGGTTAATTTGGCAGCGTCTTAAATTAGAGATCAGCATTCCCATGCGTTTGCCTATGACTTCGTTGCACAACAGCAATTCTGGGTTTAATGTTTTCCAGGAAAATATACTTTTTCCTCCGGGGGCGGCGCACAGATATAAGATTAGTTTTATTGGCTGGCGTATTGTTAACAATGTGGAGGCGGCGAAGATTGAGGAAAAGTCGAGACAGTAGTAATGTCCTGCTTGATGTAAGGAATGTTTTCCCGGCTGTGATTCTAAGGCTAGTCTATCTACAAATTCTGGTTGCCAAGCAACTGGAATTTCGATCTCAAATGGGTTTTGTGTTGGTTTTGGTTGCACCCACAAGATAGCAGGATTAAAAGCTTGGGGATTGGTGACGGCATGAATAAACTTTTCTTGTGCGGCGGTGTCGGCAAATAAGCTGCGGCTGAGTTTAAGCAGGAGATTCGACGGCTTTTCCATGTTCGAGGAGATATGATCGCAATTTTGACAACTTTACCACCTATAGATTGTAGGCGATCGTCCTTCGGAACACCCCTCTCTCACTTTAATCAAGCAGTCCTAGGGTGCGTCGCCATTAAAAATCCCAAAGAGGGGTGGGGGCGGGTTTTGATCGTTTGTCGATGGGTAGCAAATATGTGGATGAACCCGCCCCTCCATGAATGGTAAAATTATTGGTATAATCTTCAATAAAATCCGTAGGGACGGGTTCACCGCTCAATTTTGCCACCCACCAATCATCTGAATAAACCCGCCCCCACCCCAGCAATAACCCCAAATAACGCTTAGATTCCATCAATATCTTGTTGCTCAAACCTTAACCCTACAAAATAGGAGCATTTTTTTATGACGAAAGCATTGCCAGGAAAAAAAAGTGTTTTGGTTCAGATTAGAGATGATGCTAATGCGAAACTTTTTTCGACAACATATCAAGCAGATATCCAAGCTGAAACCGCCCTCTCTATTGCTAACATCAATGCAGACACTGCGATTTCTATTGCCAAGATTAATTCAGAAAACGCTAACAAACAAATAAAGCTACAAGAAAATATTTCTATTCTCCAAGCCTTGCAACATCAAGCCACCCTTGATGTCACAAGGGAACAAGGCGAATTAAACCGAGGTTTACAGCAATACCTCGCAGAAATGAATATTGCTTTTCAAGCTAATGAAGGTATGCTTAACCGCGAGTTACAAGATAAATTAGCGCAATTAAATCGGGATTTTCAAGCCAATGAAGGCCAACTCAACCGCGAACACAGCGCCCAACTAGAAGTATTGCGCGCCGAATTGCAAAAATTCTGCATCGCCGAACAGCGTCAACTCCAACTAGAATTAAAACAGTTAGATTCTCTCTTAGCACGAGAGATTGCTCAGGCAAATCGCGAAACAGCAATTGCCACCATTGTCAAACAAAAAAACTTAGAAAATTCCCCAATTTTAGTCACCGCCGAAAACCTTATTGCCAACATCAACCCCGAAGATACACCCATTTTACGAGTTTTCTTATCACCGCCAGTCTTGACTCACGATGCTGCTAAACCAAATCAAAACTTTCCGGTATCTGAGGAATTTTTAAGCAATTATCTGCGAAACTTCCTAGACAAGTATATCACCGAGGGCCGGCCAGTGCAATTTATGGGCGGTTATTGGCGGAGTAATGTTTTTCGGGAAGAAGCGGCGGCAGAAAACTTATTTGCAGGTTTGCGGGTAATTCCCACACTCATTTTAGACTCATCCGCCACGCCCGATGACTTTTATTTGCGCTTTGGCTTTTGGCATATTAATTTCAAAAAATATCGTTACCAAACCCCAATTCATCAATTACCTTGGGTTGAGGTATTGTATGATTGTGCCAAACAACGGGCTGTGAATTGGCAAGGAAAACGACAAGCGTATATTGACTCTGGTAAGCCTGTGGCTGATTTTGATAGCCGTTATGGTGAGGAAACAGTTCAAGGCTATCAGCAAAATTTACGAATTTCGGAAATTGAACGCGGTGTCCTAGAGGAAGGAGAAGATTTAAACGAAATTCATCGCCCTTATCATTTGCACAAAAATGATTACAATGATTTGGCAGAATTTATCGGAATACTCCATGCTTTAATCGCGGGGTTAATTGTTGATGAATATTGTCTGAGGTTTCTGCCTCCAGATGAGCGAAAAACACCTTTATTGCCGCAGTTACTCCCGGAAATGTTGGCAAAAATGCCCGCAGAGGAACAGCAGACTGTCATAGAAATTGCCGTGGGTTATTATCAGGCATTATATGACAACTTGGCTGAAGAAGAGTCGGCATTAATTCCTGATTTGCGTTTGGATTTAGCTGTATCTCTGTTGAGTTTGGCTGACAAGCAGTGGGCCACAGCACAGTTATATTTGTCTGTCCAAGATTGGTTAAAGCTGCATGGTTTGCCGATTCCAGAACAAAGTCAGTTATTAAATGCTTTGGCGGCGGCTTTAACCATTGATGATTTGCCCTATGTAACCAAGCTAAATCAATGTTTGCAAGGTTTGGGGGCGGATTTACAACTAAGCGCGATCGAGTCTTGTTGGCAACGGGGTTTACAACGGGCAAACAATGGGGAATATTCCTCGGGAATTACAGATTTTTATCAAGTTTTACAGTTAGATAGTTCTCGCTTAGACGCGAATATTCAGCGCGGTTTGGCTTATTATCAAGTTTGCGATTATGAGGGCGCTATCGCAGATTTTGACCTGGTACTGCGATTAAATCCTAATGATGCTCATACTTACCATCATCGCGGGCTAGTTTATCATAAATTAGGACAGTTAGAACAGGCAATTGAAGATTTTAATCGCGCTTTGCAAATTGCTCCGAGTTTACCGGGTGTACTGCATATTCGCGATGTGGCTTTGGGTACATTAGAGGAGAGAAAACGGGAAGCAGAAGCGGAACGTCAGCGCCAGGAGGAAGAAAAAAGGGCACGTCAACGCCGGGAAGCAGAAGCAATAGTACCTCAACGTCAAGCAGCTGCAGCGGAACCTTTGCACCGGGAGGAAGAAGCTAGCAAAGGTAAACCATTTACTTTTAAAATCATTAAGGTGGACAAGTATGGGAAACAAAGTAGTAAGAAGTCAGGGAAAGCTTATCAAAAAGAGGAAGATTTAGGCAAGGGGGTGAAACTGGAAATGGTGCATATCCCCGCGGGTAGTTTTATGATGGGTTCACCATCGGGAGAAGGTAATGATAATGAACGCCCGCAACATCAGGTCACTTTTGCCCAACCATTTTATATCGGAAAATATCCCATTACCCAAGAACAATGGCAAGCGGTGATGGGATATAACCCTTCTGATTTTAAAGGTGCGAAGCGGCCTGTAGAACAAGTAGCGTGGAATGATGCTGTAAGTTTTTGTCAGAGGCTATCGAAGAAAACCGGCAAAAACTATCGTTTGCCGAGTGAGGCGGAATGGGAATATGCTTGTCGGGCAGGTACGACTACAGCTTTTCACTTTGGGGAGACAATTACCCCAGATTTAGTTAATTATGATGGCAATAATCCCTACGGTTCTGCACCCAAAGGACTTTATCGCCAAGAAACAACTCCTGTGGGGAGTTTTCCTCCGAATACCTTTGGACTTTACGATATGCACGGCAATGTTTGGGAATGGTGTGCTGATCCGGGGCATGGCAATTATAACGGCGCACCATCTGATGGTAGTTCCTGGGAAACTGGCGGAAATGATTACCGTGTGCAGCGTGGTGGTTCGTGGAACCACAATGCGGTCTATTGCCGTGCTGCCGACCGCCACAACTCTGCGGGCTACTCGTACAGCAGGAACAGGGGTTTTCGTGTAGTGGAGGCTTTGGCTCTCCCTTCTGCGGGCTACTTGAACGGGTACAGGGGTGTTCGTGTAGTGGAGGCTGTGGCTCTCCCTTCCTGGCTGTCTTGGCTGTGTGTACTCTTCTTTGCTTTTTTGCTCTTTTTCATTTTCCGGTAGTGCGTTAGCGCTTTAAAAAAATTTCAGGAGCGATCGCAAATCCGGTTAAATAGACATAATTTCGGTAGGGGCGGGTTCACCGAAATATGTGCCACCAATCGACAAATTATCAAACCCCGCCCCCACCCCGCCGAGATGTTAAATAATTGATGGAATTTAAGGGTTGTTTGGGGTTATTGGTTGGGTGGGGGCGGGTTTATAGATATTTGGGGTGTCAATTAGAGATTGTTGGTGAACCCGCCCCTTGTATCTTAAAAGAGTCAGTTAATTGATCGCAACGTCAGGCGATCGAGCTGTCAGTCAGGCGATC